>NZ_DAITON010000016.1:18774-28178 GCF_036834105.1 Anoxybacillus sp.
CATGACGTATTTGTTCCGACAATGATCGAACATGTCGAAAAAACGGGCGTCCATTCCGGCGATAGTTATGCGCTGTTGCCTGCTCAATCGTTTACAGAAGAAGAGAAAAAGAAAATGGTCGATTATGCAAAGCGAATAACGAAACAGCTTCATTTTAAAGGGTTAATGAACGTTCAATTTATCGTTCGTAACGGCGAAGTATACGTCTTAGAAGTCAATCCACGCGCAAGCCGAACGGTGCCGATTGTGAGCAAAGTGACAGGTGTGCCGATGGTTCAACTAGCGACAAACGTATTGCTTGGGAAATATTTGTCGGAATACGTCATTCAATCGCCTTCTCTCCCGTATGTTGTCTTAAAATACCCTGTTTTTTCGACATATAAATTGCCGGGAGTCGATCCGCTCGTTGGCCCAGAAATGAAATCGACGGGGGAAGGAATTAGCATCGCAAAAACAGTGCAAGAAGCGGCGTTAAAAAGCTTTTATCCGTACCTTGTAAAGAAAAAAGGGGCGCATGAAATATATGTGGACGCGCCAGAAAAGGCCGCATCGCTTATCGAAGCGGCGAGACGATTCGGCTTGACTGTTGTAACGGATGAGCCGTTTGAACAATGGCTTGAGAAAAAAGAGGCGCTCGCGTTTGTTAGTTTCATGCGCGATGACGAAAGCGTGCAGCGAAGAAAACAGGCGCTCGCTCGCCATTTGCTCGTATGTACGGAAGAAGAAACAGCCCGTTTATTTTTCGAGGCGCTCCAAACGGACGATTTTTCCGTTTGTTCGATTCAACAATGGTTAAAAATGATGAAAGAAGTGGTGAAAAAGTGAATACGACAGCAACCGTTCAATTGAAAGGGAAAGATTTTTTAACATTAGCGAACTATTCGAAAGAAGAAATTGAATATTTACTTCATTTAGCGCTTGAATTAAAACGAAAGCAACAAAGCGGGGAAAAGTATACGCCGTTGAGCGGAAAAACGTTGGCGATGATTTTTGAAAAACCGTCTACAAGAACGCGCGTGTCGTTTGAAGTCGGCATGGTGCAATTAGGGGGGCATGCGCTTCATTTAAGCAGCCGCGATTTGCAAATTGGACGCGGCGAGACGATTGCCGATACGGCGCGCGTGCTGTCGCAATATGTGGATGGGATTATGATTCGCACATTTGAGCATGAAAAAGTAGAAGAGCTTGCCCATTATGCAACGATTCCAGTCATTAACGGCTTAACCGATGACGACCATCCGTGCCAAGCGCTTGCGGATTTATTAACGATTTACGAAGTGAAAGGAAAACTGCAAGGGTTAAAGCTTGCTTACATCGGTGACGGCAACAATATGGCGCATGCGTTAATGTTAGCTGCGGCAAAAGTTGGCATGGATTGTGCTGTTGCTTCACCGAAAGGATATGAGCCGAAACAAGCGATCGTCAATGAAGCGAAACAAATGGCGAGCGAAAGCGGAGCGACGATCGTTGTGACAAACGATCCGTACGAAGCGATTGCTGATGCGGATGTGGTGTACACAGACGTTTGGGCAAGCATGGGGCAAGAAGCGGAGGCGAACGAGCGCATGCACATTTTTGCCCCATTTCAAGTGAATGAAGCGCTCGTTCAACAGGCGAAAGACGATTTTATGTTTTTACATTGTTTGCCGGCACACCGCGGTGAAGAAGTGACAGAAGGTGTGATTGATGGAACGCAGTCTTACATTTTCCAACAGGCCGCCAATCGCCTTCACGCCCAAAAAGCGTTGCTCGTTTCATTGCTGTAATTTGTAGCGTTTGCCGTTATTTCTCATCATCGTTTTGCGGGGGAGAGGACATATTATAAAATGAGCAAATGATGAGGAGGGGTACGGATGGGACAAAGCCGACATTTTCGCCCGGGACAAAAAGCGCCAAATAACGGCATATATATTGAAATTGGCGAGACAGGCGACCAAGTGAAAAACCCGAAAAAATTAAAGCTAAAAGCAGGTGACCGTTTCCCTGAAACGTCAAACCATAACCGCATTTGGACATACTTTCCGAAACCGTAAGCCATCCTTGCATAAGGGTGGCTTTGCCATTATAATACATAATAGATGAAGGTCAAATAAAGTCAAAGTCAAAGGGGTGAGTACGATGAATATGCAACAAATGACGGAAAAAGTGCAAGAAGCGTTCATGCGAGCTCAATCGTTGGCGGTGGAGAAGCAACATCAAGAGATTGACGTCGAGCACGTATGTATCGCGTTGTTAGAACAAGAAGATGGACTTGCGCGGCGCATATGTGAAAAAATGTCCGTCTCGATTTCCGCGCTGCGCGATGAGTGGAATAAACAGCTAAATAAAAAGCCGCAAGTTCTCACGAGCACAGAAGCGGGGAAAATATACGTAACGAGCCGTCTACAACAATGGATTGTGCGGGCAGAACAAGAAGCGAAACAAATGAACGATGAATATATATCGGTTGAGCACTTGTTTCTTGCGCTCGTTGACGATCGAGAGGCGAAACCGATATTGTCGCGCTACGGCATCGACCGAGCGAAACTGTTACAAACGATTATGGAAATAAGGGGGAATCAACGGGTGGTTAGTCCGCATCCAGAAGCGACATATGAAGCGTTGCAAAAATATGGCCGCGATTTAGTAGCGGAAGTGAAGGCAGGGAAAATTGATCCGGTCATTGGCCGCGATAGCGAAATTCGCCGTGTCATTCGCATTTTGTCACGTAAGACGAAAAACAATCCCGTTTTAATCGGTGAACCGGGCGTCGGAAAAACGGCGATTGTCGAAGGATTAGCGCAACGCATCGTGCGAAAAGATGTGCCAGAAGGGTTAAAAGATAAAACGATTTTTGCGCTAGATATGAGTGCATTGATTGCTGGCGCAAAGTTTCGCGGCGAGTTTGAAGAACGGTTAAAAGCGGTATTAAACGAAGTGAAAAAAAGCGAAGGGAGAATCATCTTATTTATTGACGAACTACATACGATCGTCGGCGCAGGACGGACGGATGGAGCGCTCGATGCCGGCAATATGTTAAAGCCGATGCTTGCGCGCGGAGAATTGCATTGCATTGGAGCGACGACGCTTGATGAGTATCGTCAATATATTGAAAAAGACCCAGCGCTCGAACGCCGTTTCCAACAAGTGCTCGTTCAAGAGCCGACCGTCGAAGATACAATTTCGATTTTGCGCGGCTTAAAAGAGCGGTTTGAAATTCATCACGGGGTAAACATTCATGATGGGGCGCTCGTTGCGGCGGCGACGTTATCCGATCGGTACATTTCTGACCGCTTTTTGCCTGATAAAGCGATTGACTTAGTCGATGAAGCGTGCGCGATGATTCGTACGGAGATCGACTCGATGCCGACGGAGTTAGATGAAGTAATGCGAAAAATGATGCAGCTTGAAATTGAGGAAGCGGCGCTGAAAAAAGAACAAGATGAAGCAAGTAAACAGCGCTTACAAGCGTTGTCGCAAGAACTTGCGAATTTGCGCGAAAAAGCGAACGCGATGAAAGCGCAATGGGAAAAAGAAAAAGAAGCGATTCAACACGTGCGCGCGCTCCGTGAACAGTTAGAAAAAGCGAAGCGCGAACTAGAAGAAGCGGAAAACAACTACGATTTAAATAAAGCAGCAGAATTGCGCCACGGCCGCATTCCGCAACTTGAAAAGGAATTAAAACAACTTGAACAAAGCGAAAAAGAAAGACGATTGTTGCGTGAAGAAGTGACCGAAGAAGAAATCGCATCGATCGTATCAAAATGGACAGGCATTCCAGTCACTAAACTTGTTGAAGGTGAGCGCGAAAAATTGTTGCGCTTAGCCGATATTTTACATGAGCGCGTCATTGGGCAAGATGAGGCGGTGGAACTTGTGAGCGATGCGGTGTTGCGCGCGCGTGCGGGCATGAAAGATCCGAATCGTCCGATCGGTTCATTTCTTTTCCTCGGTCCGACAGGCGTTGGGAAAACAGAATTAGCGAAAGCGTTAGCCGAGGCGCTTTTCGATAGCGAACAACAAATGATTCGCATCGATATGTCGGAATATATGGAGAAACATGCGGTGTCTCGTTTAATTGGCGCCCCACCGGGATACGTTGGCTATGAAGAAGGTGGACAGTTAACGGAGGCGGTGCGCAGAAAACCGTATTCCGTCATTTTGCTTGATGAAGTGGAAAAAGCGCATCCAGAAGTGTTTAACATTTTGTTGCAAATGCTCGATGACGGCCGCATGACTGACTCGCAAGGAAGAACGGTCGACTTTAAAAATACGGTTGTTATTATGACGTCAAACATCGGCTCACATGCGTTGTTAGAAGCGGTCGATGCGCACGGAGACGTAAGTGAAGAAGCGCGCGAACAAGTGTTGAAACAATTGCGGATGCATTTCCGCCCAGAATTTTTAAACCGCATTGACGATATCGTCTTGTTTAAACCGTTAACGGTACGTGAAGTGAAAGGGATTGTAGATAAGTTTATGAAGCAGCTAGAAGAGCGGCTCGCCGAACGCCATATTAAAGTGACGTTAACAGATGAGGCGAAAACGTACATCGCTACACACGGATTTGACGCCGTATACGGTGCGCGCCCATTGAAGCGATTTATTCAAAAACATATTGAAACGAAGCTAGCACGCGAAATGATCGCTGGGCATATCGCCGATTACAGCACGATTACAATTGATGTGGAAGAAAATGAATTAGTCGTAAAAAAAGGATAAACGGACGAACGCCGTTTATCCTTTTTTAATGATGCACAGGGTCGTTTGGAATGAGTTGAGCGATTGCGATAATGAGAACGGTTGCAATGACGGCGAGCGTCGTGCCCGTTGAGAAATGATAAGCGACGCCGATCATTGAGCTAACGACGTATGTCACCATGTTAATTAATAAAAACGTCCAAAAAAACGTCCAAAAAACGCGCATGTAACTCCCTCCTTTACACTCTTTTTTATCTTAACATAAATAGTTAATAGGCGAAAACGAAAAAATTGCAACGCCTAGTACGTAAGAAAGAAAAACGCATACGATATATTGTACAATGATGTGCGTAAGGTGGACAGCGATGGCAGCGAAGCAACGATTTTTCCAATTCAGCGAGCAATGGTGTGCGATTCATATTCCAGACCGACCGAACGGATTTGCTTTATTGATTTTAGGGGATGTGTCTCATTTTGTCGATGACGAAACGAGCTTATGGATACAACATGCTGGAAAAAACAAGCTGTTACATGAACTACTACAACGTGGGTACACAATTTTTTATTCCCATTTGTACGGTGCGAACTGGGGCAGTCCAAAAGCGGTGAAATTAGCCAAACAGCTTATGTATTATGTGCTAAAAACAGAAATTTTAAATGAGCGCATTTACGTGTTGGCAGAAGGAATGGGCGCGCTTGTCGCATTGCCTTTTATGGATGATGTAGGCGATCATATACGAGCGGTGGCGTTATTAAATCCTTGCATATATTTGCAGGCGCAGCTGCAATATGAAAAAGAACATAAATTTTTTTACAAACGGTTGATGAGACAGTTGAAACAAGCGTACGGAGAAGAGGACGTGGAACGTCATATACAACAGCCGAAGCCGCCTGTTGTACCGGTGAAAATTTGGCAAGTGTCCGGCGTCAATCCTTATCCGCCGACGATTCACGCGAGGGCGTACGCCCAAGCGTTTGGCGTACCTGTTTCGTACCATTTGCCTGAAAAAAAGTATACGTTTGCGCAAGCGATCCATACATTTTTTGAGCAGTATAATGACGTATAGTCCCCACACGTGTGGGGATTTTTTCTTTACGAGCAAGAAATGAAGCAAGTAAAATAAGGGGGAAAAGAAAAAAGGAGTGTTGCATATTGATGAGGCGATATATATTGTTTATGTTCGCACTAATTTTCATATTATCTTCTTGCGCTCCTGTACATATGTCATCAGCGAAGTTACAAAAAGTCGGCATGCTCGTTTCGGATACGATCAATGACCAAGTATGGGGAACGAAAGGATATAAAGGGCTACTTCGTGTACAGGCGAAGTTTGGTGTGGAAGTATTTTATCGTGAAGGTGTAGACTCAAAAGCAGCTGCTCAAAAGGCGGTCGAAGATTTTAAACGAAAAGGTGTCAATCTTATTTTCGGGCACGGCCAAGAATACGGTGCTTATTTTGATGAGTTGGCTGAACAATATCCCGACATTCATTTTGTTTTTTTTAACGGAGAGGCGAAGAAAAAAAATGTGACGAGCTTAAACTTTGAAGGACATGCGATGGGCTTTTTTGGCGGCATGGTCGCCGGACATATGACGAAAACAAATAAAGTCGGCGTCATTGCTGCATTTGAATGGCAGCCAGAAGTAGACGGCTTTTTTGAAGGAGCGTCGTATGAAAAAAAAGACGTCCATGTCGACGTGGAGTATGTGCAAAGCTGGGATGATATCGATGCGGCACTAACTATACTAGACCGCATGATTCACGATGGTGTCGATGTTGTATATGCGGCTGGTGATACATTTAGCGTCCCTGTTATTGAAAAAGTAAAAGAACACGGTCTTTATGCGATTGGCTATGTGACAGACCAAGCGGATTTAGGGGAGAGAACGGTATTAACGAGCACCGTTCAACATGTAGATGAACTGTATGAACTGGCGGTAGAAAAGTTTATAAAAGGCGAGCTTACGTCGGGGACGACATACGTTGATTTTCAAGATGGCGTCATCGAAATGGGGACGTTTAGCCCGGTCGTTGATGAACCGTTTCAACAAAAAATAAAGAAAGCGGTCGAACGATATAAACAAACAGGAAAATTGCCGAATGAGTAAAAGGGGTGTCGAGCACATCCCTTATTTTTTTATTGCGCGAAATAAAAAAAGAAAGTAAAATTAGTACCAAGTAATAAAGTTTGATGATAAAAGGAGACGATATTTCCGTGAGTGCAGGAATTATTGGAATTGGACGGTATTTGCCAGAACGTATTGTGACGAATAAAGAGTTAGAACAACGAATGGATACGTCAGATGAATGGATTCGAACGCGAACAGGCATTGAAGAACGACGCATCGCTTCCGATGATATGGATACGTCCGATATGGGATATATCGCAGCGAAGCGTGCCCTTGACGATGCAGGCATTTCTCCTGAACAAATTGATTTCATTTTAGTGGCGACGGTGACACCGGATCGTGCGTTTCCGTCTGTCGCATGTATGCTGCAAGAGAAGCTCGGGGCGGTGCGTGCCGCAGCGCTTGACGTCAGCGCCGCATGCGCGGGATTTATGTATGCGATGGTGACGGCAAAACAATTTATTGAGACGAATACGTACAAATATGTGCTCGTCGTTGGGGTGGAAAAGTTATCGAAAATTGTTGATTGGAATGACAGAAATACAGCGGTATTGTTTGGTGACGGTGCAGGAGCGGTTGTGATGGGCAAAGTGTCTGAAGGACGGGGCATCGTGTCGTTTGAGCTTGGTGCTGATGGAACAGGCGGCAAATATTTATACCAAGACGATTACGTCGTCATGAACGGACGGGAAGTATTTAAGTTTGCGGTGCGCCAAATGGGCGAATCGTGCATTCGCGTATTAGAAAAAGCCGGATTGACGAAAGCGGACGTTGACTTTTTAATCCCACACCAAGCGAACATTCGCATTATGGAGGCGGCACGCGAACGGTTAGAACTGCCGATTGAACGCATGTCGATTACAGTAAACAAATATGGCAATACGTCAGCTGCTTCGATTCCTATTTCGATCGTTGAAGAAGTGGAAGCAGGGCGCATTCAAGATGACGATTTAATCATTATGGTCGGATTTGGAGGCGGTTTGACGTGGGGCGCGATTGCATTGCGCTGGGGGAAATAACGATGGTATGATGAAACAAAGGAGTGATGAGTGGTGAAAAAAAGACGAGTTGTTGTCACCGGATTAGGAGCGGTGACACCGTTAGGAAACGACGTGGAAACGACGTGGAAACATATCATTGCCGGACAGTCTGGCATCGGTCCGCTCACACGGTTAAACGCGGACGATTTTCCTGCGAAAGTGGCAGCGGAAGTGAAAGATTTTGATGTTGAACAATTTATCGATAAAAAAGAAGCGCGCAAAATGGACCGGTTTACGCAATATGCGGTTGCTGCTTCGATGATGGCAGTAAAAGATGCCGATTTGCAAATTACAGAGGAAAACGCAGCGCGCGTTGGCGTATGGATCGGCTCAGGTATCGGCGGGATGGAAACGTACGAAGAACAGTTGAAGACGTTTTTAGAAAAAGGGTATCGTCGCGTCAGCCCGTTTTTCGTTCCAATGATGATTCCAGATATGGCGGCGGGTCAAGTGTCGATTATGCTTGGGGCAAAAGGAATAAACTCATGTACCGTCACCGCTTGTGCAACAGGAACGAACTCGATCGGTGATGCGTTTAAAGTCATTGAGCGCGGCGATGCGGATGTGATGATTACAGGGGGAACAGAAGCGCCGATTACACATATGGCGTTCGCCGGATTTAGCGCGGCGAAAGCGCTCTCGTTTAACCCTGATCCGAAAACGGCGTGCCGTCCGTTCGATCAACATCGCGATGGGTTTATTATGGGTGAAGGGGCTGGCATTATCATTTTAGAAGAGCTTGAACACGCGCTTGCACGTGGGGCGCGCATTTATGCTGAAATTGTCGGCTACGGGGCAACAGGCGATGCATATCATATTACGGCGCCAGCACCCGGCGGTGAAGGGGGCGTTCGTGCGATGCGCCAAGCGCTTCGTGATGCGAATATGCAGCCAGAAGACATCGACTACATTAATGCGCACGGAACGAGCACGGAATATAACGATAAATATGAAACGATGGCGATTAAAGAAGTATTTGGCGAACACGCATACAAACTAGCTGTAAGCTCGACGAAATCGATGACGGGTCATTTGCTCGGAGCAGCGGGTGCGATTGAAGCGATTTTCTCTGTTTTATCCATTTACGATAACGTCATTCCGCCGACGATCAACTACGAAACGCCAGATCCGGAATGCGATTTAGATTACGTGCCAAATGTAGCGCGTAAACAACGTGTGCGCGCTGTATTAAGCAATTCGCTTGGCTTTGGTGGACATAATGCAACAATTATTTTCAAGGCGTACGAAGGATGAGGATTCCCTCATCCTTTTTTCACGTTTCCCTTTCGTTTGTCGTACAATGCAATGACGAAAGGAGGAAACGTCATGGGGGTTGTGAATACGAAACATTGGTTTGAACGCGATATATGGCGTCAGAAAATAGAAGAAGATGTGCAGCGTCATTTATTTGCGCACGGCATGGCGCGGCGCAATCAACATGAGATGATGAAACAGCTAGAGCAAAAAAACGTCTGGGCGTTTGTTGCAAAAAAGTTTGCGGAGCTAAAAAAAGAGTGGAACGGCCCAGATGTGCCGATTTATATTTTCCCTGC
>NZ_DAITON010000017.1:0-27970 GCF_036834105.1 Anoxybacillus sp.
GGGAATCCGAAAAATGACTACGACGTCGATGTACACGATCCGAAAGCGTATCACGGTGGCGACTTGCAAGGGGTTATTGACAAGCTCGACTACATAAAGAACATGGGCTTTACAGCTATTTGGCTTACCCCCATTTTTGCGAACGAAACAGGCGGCTACCACGGCTATTGGATTGAAGATTTTTACAAAGTGGAAGAACATTTTGGCACGCTAGATGATGTGAAACGGCTTGTAAAAGAAGCGCATAAACGAGATATGAAAGTCATTTTAGATTTCGTTGTCAATCATACAGGCTACAACCACCCGTGGCTGAACGATCCTGCAAAAAAAGATTGGTTTCATGAGAAAAAAGACATTTTCAACTGGGCCGATCAACAGGAAGTTGAAAACGGCTGGCTGTTTGGCCTTCCAGATTTAGCGCAAGAAAATCCGGAAGTGAAAGCGTATTTATTCGATGTTGCGAAATGGTGGATTCAAGAAACGGACATTGACGGATATCGCTTAGATACGGTTAAACATGTACCGAAATGGTTTTGGGAAGAGTTCGCAAAAGAAGTGAAGTCAGTGAAGGAAGACTTTTTTTTGCTTGGTGAAGTATGGCACGATGATCCGCGTTACGTAGCGCAATATGGGAAGCTTGGCATCGATGCATTAATCGATTTTCCATTTTATAAAGAGGCGTCGGCGATTTTTTCAAACGTCGATCAATCGCTTGAACCGCTGTATAACGTTTGGAAGCGCAACGTGGCGTTTTATGACGAGCCGTATTTGCTCGGAACGTTTTTAGATAATCATGATACCGTTCGCTTTACTCGCTTAGCGTTACAAAATCGCATCAATCCGGTGACGCGCTTAAAGCTTGGTTTAACGTATTTGTTCAGCGCCCCGGGCATTCCGATTATGTATTACGGAACGGAAATCGCGCTTGATGGTGGAGAAGATCCGGATAATCGACGTTTAATGAATTTCCGCACGGATAAGGAGTTAATTGACTATGTGACAAAGCTCGGTGAATTGCGTGAACAATTGCCGTCGCTTCGCCGCGGTGATTTTGAACTGTTGTATGAACAAGGCGGCATGGCTGTGTTTAAACGGACGTATGAAGAGGAAACAACGGTCATCGCCATTAACAACACGTCAAAAACGCAAAAAGTGACGTTAACTGACGAACTAGAACAAGGAAAAGAGTTGCGCGGCTTGCTTGCTGGCGATTTAGTCCGTAGCAAAGATGGCAAGTATGATATCATTTTAGATCGCGAAACAGCGGAAATTTACGTGTTGGCGCCGAAAACAGGATTAAACATTCCGTTTATTGCGGCGCTTGTGGCGGTGTACGCTTCGTTTGGACTGTTTTTATATTTAGCGCGAAAACGGAAGCGATCATAACGATAGGGGGCGGCGTGTATGCTAGAGGAGACGAGCTTTGCGATTCGGCCGACAAATGATACGAGTGAAACAGGTGCGTGGCAATCGGTTGGCGATGTGCAAAAAATTGAAGAAAAAAAGCAAATCATTTCATTTACGTGCGAGGGGGCATCGGGTAAAATTCATTTTTATCGTGACGATATCGTTCGGATCATGATCGATCCGTTTGCTCAAAAGTACGCTTCCGTTAGTCCAGCGGTCGTGGCAGCGCCAGAGAAAGTGACGATGCATGTGCAGGAAGTGGAAAATGGTTGGGAGTTAAAAACGAATGCGCTGACGGTCGTAATTGAACGAAGTCCGTTTCGTATAACGGTTTATGATCGAGAAGGGACGGTGCTTGTACGCGATGTCGAGCCGGTTCGTTTTCAAGCGAAAGGACGCATACGCTGTGCGCACGCCCTCGCTCCGACCGATGTCGTGTACGGCTTAGGTGAAAAAACAGGAGTGTTAAATAAACGCGGAGCGGTATGGAAGATGTGGAATACAGATGTGTATGCCCCGCACAATTTAGAAACAGATCCGCTATACCAGTCGCATCCGTACATGATCGTGTTAAAGGACGGACATGCACATGGCATCTTTTTCGATCATACGTATGAAACGACGTTTGACTTGCGGCATGAATCGTTTTATACGTTCACGTCAGAAGGTGGTGCGATCGACTATTACGTGTTTGCCGGTCCGCATCCAAAAGATGTGTTGACGCAATATACGCATCTCGTTGGCCGCATGCCGCTGCCGCCAAAGTGGGCGCTCGGTTATCATCAGTCGCGCTATAGTTATGAAACGGAACAAGAAGTGCGTGAATTAATTGATACATTTCGCGCGAAACGTATTCCTCTTGATGCGATATATTTAGATATTCATTATATGGACGAATATCGTGTATTTACGTTCGATCAACATCGGTTTCCACATCCGAAATCGCTCGTTCAATACGCGAGCGAACAAGGGGTTCGCATCGTTCCAATTGTTGATCCGGGCGTGAAAGTAGACGCAGAGTACGATACGTATCGCGATGGCGTGCAAAAAGATTATTTTTGTAAATATGCAGACGGAACGTTGTTTAAAGGAGACGTTTGGCCAGGGACGAGCGTGTTTCCTGACTTTTTGAAGAAAAAAGTGCGCAAATGGTGGGGCGAACAACATGCGTTTTACACGAGCATCGGTATCGAAGGCATTTGGAACGATATGAATGAGCCGTCTGTGTTTAATGAAAAGAAAACGATGGACGATCAAGTCGTTCATGACGGATGGAAAACGCATCGTCAAGTGCATAACATATACGGAATGATGATGACGGAAGCGACGTACAACGGATTGAAAAAGCAACTGAAAGGGAAGCGTCCGTTTGTGTTAACGCGCGCCGGTTTTTCAGGCATTCACCGGTATGCTGCTGTGTGGACAGGAGACAACCGCAGTTTTTGGGAACATCTTGAACTATCTTTGCCGATGTGTTTAAATTTAGGATTATCTGCCGTTGCATTTTGTGGGGCGGATGTGGGCGGCTTCGCTCACGATGCTCATGGGGAATTGCTTGTTCGTTGGACGCAAGTCGGCGCCTTTTTCCCATATTTCCGCAATCATTGTGCAATTGGTTTCGCCCGTCAAGAACCGTGGGCGTTCGGTGAAACATATGAACAGATGGTGAAGCGATATATTGAGTTGCGCTACGAGTGGCTCCCACATTTGTACACGTTATGTTTTGAAGCATATCAAACAGGTGTGCCGATGATGCGCCCGCTCATGTTGGAATATCCGGACGATGCTGAAACGTGGAACATATCGGATCAATTTATGGTCGGCAATGAAGTCATGATCGCGCCGGTCATGCGTCCGCACACGTTCCATCGCCTCGTCTATTTTCCGAAAGGGCGTTGGATCGATTATTGGACGAAAGAAAAATTTGAAGGCGGCAGACGATATATTGTCGAAGCGCCGCTTGACCGCTTGCCGATATTTGTAAAAGAAGGGGCGATGATTGCCCGCGCCGAAGTAAAACAATCGACGTCCATTGCGGACGAACAGTTGACGTTGTATGTGTATACGATGGAGGAAGGAACATCATCATATACGTTATACGATGATGACGGCACAACGTTTGCATATGAAAAAGGAGAGTATGTGAACATGCACATTCGTGCGGTATTTTCACACGATACCGTTCATTTTCACGTCGAGGCGGAAGGGACGTATCAAACGCCGTGGCGTATGCGTGTCGTGTTTGTTGGATATGTGCCGTCAACGGTCATAGTTAACGATGAACAAAGATTTGTCGATGAAGCGACAAACACGTTTGTTTTGTAAGAGATGGGGGATTTTTATGACAGTAACGATTAAAGATGTAGCGAAACGAGCGAACGTGGCACCATCGACCGTTTCGCGCGTCATTGCTGACAGTCCGCGCATTAGTGAAAAGACGAAGAAAAAAGTGCGCGAAGCGATGAAAGAGCTCGGCTATCATCCGAATTTTATCGCCCGCAGTTTAGCAAATAAATTGACGCAAGTGATCGGCTTAATTATGCCAAGTTCAGCCGATAAAGCGTTTCAAAACCCGTTTTTCCCCGAAGTCATTCGCGGCATTAGCAAAGCGGTGCATGATCGACAATATGCGTTGCAGTTGTCGACAGGGGAGACGGAAGCGGAAATTTATGAAGGCGTCGTCCATATGGTGCAAGGAAAGCGCGTCGATGGGGTGATTTTGCTGTATTCGCGCGCGAACGATAAAATTATGGCGTATTTACAAAAAGAAGACGTGCCGTTTGTCGTCATTGGTAAACCGCATAAAAAAGCGGAGCAAATTACGCACGTTGATAACGATAACGTTCGCGCCGCGCGCGAGGCGACGGAATATTTAATTGAGCTCGGTCATGAACGCATCGCTTTTGTCGGAGGAAATGTAAATCTCGTCGTGACGATGGATCGTTTGCGCGGATATGAAAAGGCATTAAAATCGGCTAGTCTTTCGTATCGAAAAGATTACATCGTGCATGAAGAATTTTTAAAAGAGGGCGGCCAAGAGGCGATGAAAGGGTTGCTTTCGTTAGCTGAACCGCCGACTGCGCTCGTTGTCGCCGACGATTTAATGGCGCTCGGCGTGTTAAATACGCTTGCGGAAATGGGCTTAAGCGTACCAGCCGATTTGTCGATCGTGAGCTTTAACAACGTGCTTTTATCAGAAATTTCCCGTCCGCCATTAACATCGGTAGACATTAACATTTTCCAGCTCGGCTTTGAAGCAGCAAGAAATTTAATTCAACAAATCGAAAACCCGAATGAGCCAATTAAACGCATCATTATTCCACATACGCTCGTCAAACGGTTTTCATGCGATTATTACAAAGCACCTTCTGAATAGGAAGGTGTTTTTTTATCAACGGGCTAGGCGAGAAGAAAAAAATGGTGTATTATATTCTTAACATTTACGCTCTTTGAAAAATATATACGATGAGCAAGTACGGTGCATACGTCCGTATGCTTAAAAGGGAAGAACGGTGCAAAGCCGTCGCGGTACCCGCCACTGTGATGGGGAGTTTCGTTGCAATATGCCACTGATTTTTGGGAAGGCGCAACGAAATGATGAACCTAAGCCAGGAGACCTGCCTGCTTGCGATACGTCGGCTGCCTACGGGAATATAGGTGGACGTGCGGAGACGATGGGAAGCAACGGTTGTGAATACATGATAAGCAATCGCCATAAGAGATACAACGGTTGTGAATGCATGATTGTTTGAATGTTTCGTTTTTTCTGCACCTCTACCTAGAGGTGCTTTTTTATTTTGGAAAAAAGGGGCGACATATATGGCAACATGGAATTTACAAGGAACGACACATCACGTGCTTATTTGCAACGGGGGAAGCTGCATGAGAAAAGGAGGGGAAGAGGTGACGCAAGCGATTCGCGATGAAATTGATCGGTTGCAGTTACATGGGCGCGTTCATACGACGCGTACACGATGCAACGGTCGCTGCGAAGACGCATGTGTCGTCATCGTTTATCCAGAAGGTGTTTGGTATCGTACGATTGATGAACAAATAGGAAGGGACATCATACGAAATCATGTACGTGACGGGAACATATTGCGCGATTACGTCACGTATACGTATGAACATACAGGATTTGTGATGCCTAAACATAGCGTTGCGACAAGGGGGAAAGAAAAATGAAGCGAAACGTATGGTGGATCGTTTGTACATGCTTGACTGTCTACGTTTTATTTGCGCTTTCACCTTCAGTATATGCGATGCACATTATGGAAGGATTTTTACCTTGGCATTGGGCGCTCGTTTGGTGGTTGTTATTTTTGCCATTTTTCTTTGTCGGTTTACGGACGATGACGCGCATCGTAAAACAACAGCCGGAAATGAAAATGTTGCTTGCGCTAGCGACCGCATTTACATTCGTTCTTTCCGCTTTAAAAATTCCATCTGTCACAGGAAGCAGTTCGCATCCGACAGGGACAGGTCTCGGTGCGCTGTTATTTGGGCCGTTTGTCATGACGGTCATCGGTACGGCTGTGTTAATGTTTCAAGCATTATTGCTTGCGCATGGCGGATTGACAACGCTCGGTGCAAATGCGTTTTCGATGGCGGTTATTGGTCCGTTTGTAGCGTACGTGTTGTTTGTTGTATGCCAAAAGCTTCGCATTTCAATGCGCCTTTCTGTTTTTGTGGCGGCGATGTTTGCCAATTTAGCTACGTATGTGATGACATCGATACAACTTGCGCTAGCATTTCCAGATGCAACAGGTGGGGTATGGGGGGCGTTCTTAAAGTTTGCTTCCATTTTTGCTGTGACACAAATACCGCTTGCAATTACCGAAGGGCTTCTGACTGTTGTTGTATGGAATTTTTTACATACGTACGTGAAACATGAATTAAATATATTGCAACAGAAAGGGGCGTCTGCTAAATGAACAATCGACTATTGCTTTTCCTTGCCGCACTTTTGATCGTTTTGCCGCTCGTCGTTGTAAAACATACGGAGTTTGCTGGGGCGGATGCGCTTGCGGAAGAGATGATTCAACAACTTGCGCCCAACTATGAACCGTGGTTCGATGTGTTTTTTGAACCGCCCGGCGGGGAAGTAGAAACGTTGCTATTTTCATTGCAGGCGGCAATTGGAGCGGGAGTGATTGGCTACATTATCGGCTTGTATAGAGGGCGAAAACGAAATGGTTAGCTGGCTTGACGAATGGGCGTATCGCAATCGGCTTGCGAAACTTCGGGCGACATTTAAACTGACATTTTCATTTATTTTGCTTATATGGGCGATGATTGGAACGAATATCGGTCGGCTGCTTACGATCGGATGGATGCTCATTTGGCTCATTGTTTATGCGCGCTTACCGTGGCGTGCTTGCTTACGTGTTTGTTTACTTTTTTCGCTCGTCATTCTTTGGAGTAGCGCACCGCTTCTTCTTTCATTTGATGGTGATGTTGTGGACGTTTCCTATGTAGGTACGATTTGTTTACGGGCGTTTACATGCTCGCTCGTTCTCTTTTTTCTTGCCGCAACAACGCCATTTTTTCGCTTGGCATGCGCACTACAAACATTGCGCATCCCGCGTGTACTAATAGAGCTTCTATTGTTAACGTATCGTTTCATTTTCATGTTGGAAAAGGCAGCAAGAGAGCTGTTTGTTACGGTGCGCGTGAGACAAGGAGAACGAAATTGGCGGATCGCTTCACTTGCTGTTGCGCAATTGTTACGCCACACATTGCATCAATATGAGGCGATGGTCATTGCGCAACGAGCGCGCTACGTCTCTTTTACAGCTCCGCGGTGTACGGACGAGCAATTGCCAAAAAGGTATGTCATTGAAGCATCGCTTGGCATCGTTGTTTTGCTTATCATGGAGGGGTTATATGCTGCAGTTTCATGATGTTCACTATACGTACCGAAACGGTGCACGCGTCTTAAAAGGAGTATCGCTTACGATCGAACGTGGCAAAAGATATGCATTGATCGGAAAAAACGGTTGTGGAAAAACAACATGGTTGCTTCATACAAACGGCATTTATCGCCCAACAAAAGGGGAGGTGTATTGGGAAGGAAAAAGTCTAAAGGAACATTTGCGCCAACATGTCGGCGTCGTTTTTCAAAATCCAGAACATCAATTTTTAGCACCAACGATCGAAGAGGAGCTTGCGCTTAGTTTGCAAGGGAATAGCGAACGGATCGAACGAGCGATAAAAACATTTTCGCTTGCTGAATGGCGAGACGTGCCCATTCACCATCTCAGTCTCGGACAAAAAAAGTGGTTGTCGCTCGCTGTTGCGATGGCCTCTCAACCGGAGTTGCTTATTGTCGATGAGCCAGCTGCTTATTTAGATGCTGCACAGAGCGAGCGCCTCATCATGAAACTAAATGAGTGGCACGAAGCAGGTACGACGCTCGTTGTCATCACTCATGATTTTGATTTCGTATGGCAATGGGCAGACGAAGTGTTTGTCATGCATGATGGACGCATCGTTTTGCACGGTACACCTGCGTTTATATTTTCACAAGTAGATATTTTTCACCAGCTTCGTTTGCCGCTTCCTCTTCTTTTACGCATATGGATGAAGGAAAACAAGCCGTATACAGAGCAGCAACTATTTGAATGGATCGAACGATGGAAAAAGGGGTGAAAACATGATGGGAAAATTGTTTGTCGTCGGTTTTGGGCCAGGAAGTGTTGACCATATGACGAAACGGGCGCGTGAAGCGATTGAAGAAAGCGATGTTATCGTTGGTTATAAAACGTATGTCGATTTAATTACAGACATCATTCGTGGAAAAGAAGTGATTAGCACAGGGATGACGGAAGAAGTGAGTCGAGCACAAGAAGCTGTAAAGCAGGCAGAACGCGGAAAAAACGTCGCTGTCATCTCGAGCGGAGATGCCGGACTGTACGGTATGGCCGGGCTTGTTTACGAGGTGTTAATTGAAAAAGGGTGGCATAAGGAAACAGGGATCGAAGTGGAAGTCATTCCAGGCATTTCGGCCATCCATTCTTGTGCCGCTTTGTTAGGGGCGCCGATTATGCATGACGCATGCACGATTAGTTTAAGCGACCATTTAACACCTTGGCATGTGATCGCCAAAAGAATTGAAGCAGCAGCTGCGGCAGATTTTGTCATTGCGCTATACAATCCAAAAAGCGGCCGCCGCACACAACAAATTGTCGAAGCGCAGCGCATTTTATTGACGTATCGTTCGCCACATACACCAGTTGGTCTTGTAAAAAGCGCGTATCGTGAGCGGCAACATGTCGTGTTAACGAATATAGGCGACATGTTAGAGCACGACATCGGCATGTTGACGACAGTCATTATTGGAAACTCCTCTACGTTCGTTCATGACGGTCTTATGATTACACCGCGTGGCTATGAACGGAAATATAACTTATCTAGTGCCGTTCAGCCGTTAAAACCGCACGAGCGACTACGTCCAGAAGCAGAGCCGTGGGCGTTGACGCATGTGCGCTCACTAGCGGAAGAGGCGTATGCAAAAGTAAATGTAGAACGATTGGAAGTAGCAGTCAGTCCGGGAATTGCAAAGAAAACGTGGGAGCCTGAGCAAATGGTGCAACTTGCCCGCATCGTTGGCGAGCAAGGAACAATCACGTATACACCTGATCACTACTTTAAAGTGACGATGGAAACGAATCGGGCAGATGAAGTTGTGCGCGCGCTCGTACAAGTTGGATTGACGGTCGCGCCTGTTGGAGATGTGTTTGTTATGAAAGCTTGTGACTTTTGCGATGGGGAGAAAAAAGATGCGATTCCTTATGCAGAGCAACTATATAAACAGTTTGGTGGCATGAAGTTGCCAAAGGAATTGCGTGTAGGATTTAACGGGTGCGGCATGGCATGTTATGGAGCCGTTCATGAAGATATTGGGATTGTTTATCGCAAAGGGGCGTTTGATTTATTTTTAGGTGGAAAAACGGTAGGAAGAAACGCTCATCCTGGACAGCTTGTTGCTGAAGGCATTCATCCCGATGATCTTGTTGAAACGATTGCTCGGATCATTGCGCAATACAAAGAAGAGGGATATGCAAACGAACGATTTCATAAGTTTTTTGAACGAAAAAAAGAAGTCGGTGGCTTCGTTTACGGACAGACGAAGAACGTCGAGCCAGCGGCATGTGGGGAGTGATACATGTGAAAGCAATTTTGTTTGTTGGGCATGGGAGCCGTGATGAAGAAGGAAACGAGCAAGTACGACAGTTTGTTCAAACGATTCGTCCGCACATTGATGCGACGTTTTATGTGCATACATGTTTTTTAGAATTTGGTATTCCGTCTGTAACAGATGGTATCGTTCATTGTGTCGAACGAGGAGCAACGGAAGTCATTGTCATCCCTATCATTTTACTTCCAGCTGGCCATTCGAAGTTGCATATTCCGGCAGCGATTGATGAGGCAAAAGAACGTTACCCGTACGTCTCATTTACGTACGGACGACCGCTTGGCATACACGATGCGACGTTTACGATTTTGCACGATCGCTTACAAGAAGCTGGCGCCGTTGTGGACGGTGAGACAGCAATTATTTTATTAGGACGAGGTGGGAGCGATCCAGATGCAAATAGCGATTTGTATAAAATTGCCCGCTTATTTTGGGAGCGAAATAAACAGACGATTGTAGAACCGGCGTTTATGGGGGTGACGAATCCGTCATTAGATGAAGCCGTCGACCGATGTGTCAAACTCGGTGCGAAAAAGATTGTGATTTTGCCGTACTTTTTATTTACAGGCGTATTAATCAAACGGTTAGAAAAGCGAGTTTCCGAGTTTCAAATAACATATCCGCATCTTTCATTTACTCTTGCAAACTATTTTGGGTTTCACCCGGCACTACAAACGATCGTACTTGATCGGTTGCAAGAGGCGCTGAATGATTCGGTTTATATGAATTGTGATACGTGTCAATATCGGCTTCATGTCGCTGAACATCATCACCATCATCATCACCATCACGATCATTGAGGTGAAGCACATGATTATGATGTTATCAGGAACAAGCGATGCGAGACAGTTAGCGCTAGCTATTCGCGATGCGGGATATGACATCTTTGCGACCGTCGTTACCGAACATGCGGCAGAGCAGATGGCTCATGTCGGCATTCATGCCCACGTCGGACGATTAACAGCGTCACAAATGATTGCGCTCATAAACGAACATCAAGTCAAGGCGATCGTTGACGCGAGCCATCCGTTCGCGGAAGAGGCGTCGCGTCAAGCGATGCAAGCTGCAGAAAGAGCGTGCGTTCCGTACATTCGTTATGAGCGAAAAGAAAGCGTGATTGCGTATGAGCGCGTTACATTTGTCGATAGCTATAAAGCGGCGGCACAGTATGCAGCAAAAAAGCGGGGAGTCATCATGCTTACGACGGGAAGCAAGACGTTACACATTTTTGCAGAGCAGTTGCTTCCGCTTCCTGATGTTCGCCTCATTGCCCGTATGTTGCCGCGGAAGGACAATATGGAAAAGTGCGAACAATTGGGCTTTCCACAAGAAAATATTATTGCGATGCAAGGTCCGTTTACGAAACAGTTAGATGTTGCACTTATGAAACACTTCGGAGTGACGCTTCTTGTGACGAAAGAAAGCGGACGGGTTGGCTTCGTCGATGAAAAAATTGCTGCGGCGCAAGAGCTTGGTATCGAAACGGTCGTTATTCGTCGCCCAAAACTTGCTTATCCAAACGTGTACGATGAATTTTCTGACATCATTCGCGCACTTGAGCGGGAGATAAAAAAGGAGGGAAAGTAAATGTTTCGTCCAATAACTGTGCAACCAGAACAAATTGAGCAAAAAAGCTTTCAAATCATTGATGAAGAAATAGGAGAGCATACGTTCACTCCCGAGCAGTATGCCATTGTTCAACGCGTCATTCATGCGAGCGCCGATTTTGAATTAGGGAAAAGTCTTTTATTTCATCCGCGAGCGATTGAAGCAGGAACGGCTGCGATTCGTGCGGGGAAAAAGATCGTGGCTGACGTCCAGATGGTACAAGTAGGGATCAATAAAGCGCGCATTGAAAAATACGGTGGAAGTATCCACGTCTATATTTCTGATGAAGATGTGATGAAAGAAGCAAAACGGCTAAATACAACGCGGGCAATTGTGGCGATGCGCAAAGCGGTGAAAGAGGCAGACGGGGGGATTTTTGCGATTGGAAACGCTCCAACGGCGTTGCTTGAGTTAATTCGGTTAGTAAAAGAAGGAGTGGCGCGTCCCGGCTTAATTATCGGTCTACCTGTCGGGTTTGTCTCCGCGGCAGAGTCAAAAGAAGAATTAGCGAAATTAGACGTTCCGTTTATTACGAACATCGGAAGAAAAGGAGGGAGCACAGTTACTGTCGCCGCATTGAACGCCTTGTCTATTTTGGCGGAGCGAAAATCAGTATGAAAAAGGAAAATTTGCGTGAAGGGTATACGACTGGAGCGTGCGCAACGGCCGCCACAAAAGCGGCGTTGCTTGCGCTCATTACAGGCATGAAGCAAACGGAAGCAACGATCATGCTTCCGATTGGTCGGGAGGTGACGTTTCCGGTCGCTGCTTGTGAAGTACATCTACATGCAGCAAGCGCCACAGTCATAAAAGATGGTGGGGACGACCCTGACGTCACGCACGGTGCTTCGATCGTTGCAACGGTAAGCTGGACGGAAGAGGGTATCCATATTGACGGAGGAGAAGGGGTAGGAAGAGTAACAAAACCGGGTCTTCCTGTTCCGATCGGGGAGGCAGCGATCAATCCCGTTCCTCGTCAAATGATGACGGACGTTGCTCATCAATTGCTTACAAAATACGGCGTGACATGCGGCGTGAGCATCGTTATTTCTGTTCCGAATGGAGAAGAAATAGCGAAAAAAACGTTAAACGGGCGGCTCGGTATTATAGGTGGAATTTCCATTTTAGGAACGCGTGGCATCGTCGTCCCGTTTTCTACGTCCGCCTATCGAGCAAGTATTGTACGTGCGCTCGAAGTCGCTGTCGCTTGTGGATGTGACCACGTTGTCGTGACGACGGGTGGGCGAAGTGAGCATTATGCGATGAAACAATATAGCCACTTGCGGGAAGAGGCTTTTATTGAGATGGGCGATTTTGTCGGTTTTACGTTAAAGCAGTGCAAGCGGCTTGGCATGAAAACAGTATCGCTCGTTGGCATGATGGGCAAATTTTCAAAAGTGGCGCAAGGAATCATGATGGTACATTCGAAAAGTGCCCCTGTCGATTTTCATTTTTTAGCTCGTATCGCTGAACAATGCGGTGCTCCAACAAACATAGTTGAAGCTATTCAACAGGCGAATACGGCGTCACAAGTCGGCGATATGATGTACGAGGCAGGATATATGACGTTTTTCGATTTGTTATGTGACTATTGTTGTCAACATGCGTTACGCGAAGTAGGTGGGGGAATGACGGTGGAAACGACAATGTATACGTTGAAAGGACAATTGCTAGGAAAGGCGGTGCGAAGCGATGGAACAGATCAAACTAATCGGAATCGGGGCTGATGGGAAAGCGTCGCTTCCATCAATGTATAGACAATGGATTGACGAAAGCGAACGGCTCGTTGGTGGGGAACGGCAACTATCTTTTTTTCCTGATTATCGTGGAGAGACAATTGTTATTCGCAACAACTTATCATCGCTCGTTTCCACGTTAATGAATGAGCCGAAAAAAACAGTTATTTTAGCTTCAGGCGATCCGTTGTTTTATGGCATCGGCAGCTATTTAGCGAAAAAAATGCCGATTGCTGTGTATCCATCCGTTAGCTCGTTGCAATGGGCGTTCGCGAAAATGGGAGAAAGTTGGCATGATGCGTACGTCATTAGTTTACATGGGCGCACGATGAAAGGGCTAGCACAGCGAATCGATGGAAAAGAAAAGGTAGCGATTTTAACAGATGAAACGAACGATCCGCCTGCCATTGCCTCGTATTTGCTGGCTTATGGGATGACGGAATATGAAGCGTTTGTCGGGGAGCATCTTGGAGGCGAAAACGAGCGCTGTCGCTTTTTTACGTTGGAAGAGATGAAGGAGGCTTCGTTCACTCCATTAAATATTGTCGTTTTGCGCAGAAAAACAGATGGGAAGAAGTGGACGTTTGGGATCGACGATGCTGAATTTTTTCAGCGCAAGCCAGAGAAAGGGCTAATTACGAAAAAAGAAGTACGCGTGCTAAGTATACAAGCTCTCCGTCTTCATGAAAGAAGCGTTGTATGGGACATTGGGACGTGCACGGGGTCGGTAGCGATTGAAGCAGCAAAAATGGCTCGAGAAGGGGCGGTTTTTGCGATTGAAAAAAATGCTTTAGATATAGAAATATGTCAGAAAAATATGAAAAAGTTCCGCGCAGATTTTACACTTGTGCACGGACGAGCGCCTGAAGGATTAGCGCAATTTCCTGACCCAGATGCGATTTTCATCGGGGGAACGTCAGGAAGTTTACGCGACATTATCGACGTATGTTGTACGCGATTAAAAAAAGGTGGGCGCATCGTCATCAATGCCGTCACAATCGAAACGTTATATGAAGCGACAGAGGCATTGCGAACGCATGGTTATGCTGTCGATATTTTGCTCGCCCAATTTTCACGAAGCAAACCCATTTTACAATTGACACGTTTTGATGCATTAAATCCGATATACATGATTTCAGCACGAAAGGATGAAAGCGAATGATCGGTACGTTATATGGCATTGGCGTCGGTCCGGGAGATCCGGAACTGCTGACAGTGAAAGCTTTTCGCCGTCTAAAAGAAGCGCATGTCATCGCCTATCCAAAAAAGGCGAACGGGAGTAAAAGTTACGCCCAACACATTGTTGAAGCTTACTTTTCCAAAACGGAAAAACAGATGATTGGTCTCGTGTTTCCGATGACGAAAGATGAACGCCTGTTGCGAGAAAAGTGGAGTGAAACAGTAGAAACGGTATGGGCTTACTTACGTGAAGGAAAGCATGTCGCATTCGTCACGGAGGGCGACCCGCTTTTATATAGCACATGTATTCATTTTATGCGCACGATGCGAACATATCATCCAGACGTGCCGATCGAAATCATCCCAGGTGTTTCATCAATGAATGGGGCAGCGGCTCGCTTGCAGTTGCCGCTAGCTGATGGCGATGAGACGATCGCCATCGTCCCAGCCCGAGATGATTATGACGCGATGAAAAAAGCGTTGCAAGATCACGATTGCGTCGTGTTTTTGAAAGTGGCGAAAGCAATGCCGCTCCTTCTCTCGCTTTTAAAAGAGATGAATTTAATCAATAAAGCGGCGGTTGTAACAAAAGTGACATCTCATGAAGAAATCATATGGGATGTGACGAAGCTTGAACACACATCTTTACCATATTTGACGTTAATGGTGGTGAGAAAGTGAAAATATACATTGTCGGGGCTGGGCCCGGTTCGCCGGAACTTATTACTGTGAAAGGGATGAAGTTGTTGCAGCAAGCGGACGCCATCTTTTACACCGATTCGCTTGTCAATGATGAACTGCTTACATATGCAAAAGAAGGCGCGCGCATTTTTTGTACATCGGGTATGCATTTAAAGCAAATGGTTGCCATGATGTGCGAAGAAGTGAAAAACGGACATATCGTCGTTCGTCTTCACACTGGTGATCCATCCATTTATGGGGCGACGATGGAACAAATCGTACTTTTGCGAAAAGAAGGAATTGACGTTGACATCGTGCCGGGAGTTAGTTCTGTATTTGCTGCCGCCGCTGCTGCACAAGTAGAATTGACCGTACCGAATTTAACGCAAACGGTCATTTTAACGCGAGCAGAAGGGAGAACCCCAGTTCCTGAAAAAGAACAGCTCGCTTCGTTGGCGCAACATCATTGTACCATCGCTCTTTTTTTAAGTGCGACGTTGACGAAAAAAGTGACAGCTGCATTTCTTGAAGCAGGATGGAGCGAGCATACGCCTGTTGTCGTTGTGTATAAAGCGACATGGCCGGATGAAAAAGTCGTTCGTTCTACCGTGGGCACGCTCCATGAAGATATGCAGCGCCACGGCATTCGGAAACACGCCCTTATTTTAGCAGGCTGGGCGCTTTCTGATCGACTTGATGAATCGTATCGCTCGAAACTGTATGACGAGACATTTACACACGGCTATCGCAAAGGGAGGGAGTAGGGATGTATGCGGTTGTAGCGATTACAAAGCATGGGGTAGAAATAGCGAGAAAACTGCACGAAAAACTTCCTGATGCGCACATTTATTATACGGATAAGTTTGCCAAAGGTGACGAAGAGCAAAAAGGTATTCGTTTATTTTCAGGGAACGTTCGCGTTCATTTGGCAACGTGGTTTGCGACGTATCGCGGGCTCATTCTTATTATTTCGCTAGGTGCCGTTGTGCGCATGATTGCGCCGTTGTTAAAAGATAAAAAAACAGATCCAGCCGTTGTCGTGATTGATGATAAAGCGGAGCATGTCATTAGTGTGTTGTCCGGCCATTTAGGTGGGGCAAACGAATTAACGCGCCAAGTAGCGGCATTGCTGCATGCCCGTCCAGTTATTACAACAGCATCTGATGTGCAACAAACAATTGCTGTTGATTTATTTGGCCGCTCGTTCGGATGGGTGTGGGAGAACGAAGAAAACTTAACACCTGTGAGCGCCGCCGTTGTGAACGAACAACACGTCGCGATTGTGCAAGAATCAGGGGAGAGGAATTGGTGGACGTATGATGCGCCGCTTCCAGCGAACATTCGTACATATGGTTCGATTGCGGAAGCGCTGAAAGCAAGGCCTGATGCAGCATTAGTTGTGACGCATCGGCTGCTTGAGAAAGAGGAACAAGCCATTTTACAACATGGAGTGTTGTATCGTCCGAAAGTGATTGTGATTGGCATCGGATGCAATCGTGGGACAAGCGCACAAGAAATTGAACAAGTCATTTGCGATACGTTGCAACAGCTTCGTTTTTCGCTAAAAAGCGTGAAAGCGTTATGTACAATTGACTTGAAAAAAGACGAAGAAGGTTTATTAGCCGTCGCAAACAAATATGGGTGGCCGCTTATTTTTTATACGCCCGAACAATTAAACGACGTTCCGATCGATGAACCGTCGGAAACGGTGTTTCGTTACACGGGGGCATATGGGGTAAGCGAACCGGCCGCTAAGCGATATAGCGGACAACAACAGCTCGTTGTAACGAAGAAAAAAAGCGGAAACGTCACGATTTCCGTTGCGCTATGGGAGGGAGAACGATGAGGCGGATTGTCGTGGCTGGCACGGGGAGTGGAGTTGGAAAAACGACGGTGACGCTCGGTTTAATGAGCGCGTTCAAACAGCGGGGATACGTTGTTCAAGGATTCAAATGTGGGCCGGATTACATTGATCCGACGTATCATACGGCGTTGACGGGAAGGCGCTCACGCAATTTAGATAGTTGGATGGGAAATGAACAAATTGTACGCGATGTGTGCAAGCGGGGAAGCGAAGGGGCACATCTTTCCATCATTGAAGGGGTGATGGGGCTATTTGATGGAAAGCGTGCGACGACAAATGAAGGATCGACCGCAGAAATTAGTATGATAACGGAAAGCCCAGTGTTGTTAGTTGTCGATTGTTCAGGGATGGCGCGAAGTGCAGCGGCTGTCGTGCGCGGGTTCCAACTGTTTCATGAGCATGTTCGCATCGTTGGGGTCATCGCGAATCGTGTCGGAAGTGAAGGTCATTTTCGGCTCGTGAAAGAAGCGATTGAACAACAATGCCGTATTCCTGTCGTCGGTTATTTACAAAAAGAGAACGACTTGACGATTCCAGAGCGTCATCTAGGGCTCGTTCCTTCTGTCGAGCGGGGAGAACTTCAGCCGTTTTTTGATGAGCTTGGCAAGCGAATGGCGAAAACGGTTGATTTGGATGCGATATGGGATTTAGCTGAGGCGAATGAACTGACGAGCGCGCCATTTTTTCAGCCGAAGCAAACGTACGATGTGCGCATTGCTGTGGCGAAGGACGCTGCGTTTCATTTTTATTACGACGAAAATTTAGAGATGCTTCAAGCGTGTGGGGCGACGCTCGTTTATTTTTCACCACTTGCAGGTGAACGTGTTCCACATGACGTTCACGGTTTATATATTGGCGGAGGATTCCCAGAGGAATTTGTAGCGGAATTGGCGCGTGATGAAGAAGTAAAACGGTCGGTCGCCGCAGCGATTCAGCGCGGCTTGCCGACGCTTGCAGAATGCGGGGGATTTATGTACTTAACGGAAGGAATTGCGACAACAGATGGGCAATATTACGAGATGGTCGGCATCATCCCAGGATACGTACGTATGCAGCAAAAGCTCGCTGCGCTCGGATATCGCGAAGTGACGGGACGAAAGGGGAACTTTTTGCTTGAACATGACAAAGCAAAAGGGCATGAATTTCATTACTCGACGTTTGTCCCACGCAAAGAAGAAAAGTTTGCATATGAAGTGAAAGGGTTGCGCGGATGTAAATTAGATGGCTATATGGATAAACGTCTTATTGCCGGCTACGTTCATTTTTATTTTCCATCAAATCCTTTGCTTGTTGAGCGATGGCTGAACGCATGTAGCGGGGTGAAGGGAGATGCGTAAGGCGCTTCCGATTATGTTTCAAGGAACGCATTCGGATGCTGGAAAGAGCGTCATCGCGACCGCTTTTTGCCGCATCTTTGCGCGCAACGGTTGGAAGACGGCGCCGTTTAAATCGCAAAATATGTCGCTTAATTCGTACGTGACGATTGACGGAAAAGAAATTGGACGTGCACAAGGAGTTCAGGCGGAAGCGGCAGGCGTGTTGGCGACAACGCATATGAACCCGATTTTAATTAAACCGAGCCGCGATCAAGAAGCGCAAATTGTCGTGCACGGCAAACCATACGGAAATATGAAAGCGAACACGTACCGAAACGAGTTTTTTGACATTGGCCTTGAGCTTATTCGCCAGTCGCTTCATACGTTAATGGAACAATATGACCGGCTTGTAATCGAGGGAGCTGGCAGTCCAGCGGAAGTGAATTTAAATGATCGCGAGCTTGTAAATATGCGCATCGCCTGCATGGCAAACGCCCCTGTTGTACTCATTGGCGATATTGAGCGCGGAGGGGTGTTTGCGAGTTTAGTTGGTACGTTGCAACTATTGGAGGAAGAAGATCGGAAACGCGTCATCGGGGTGATTATTAATAAATTTCGCGGCGATCTTTCGCTTCTTCAGCCCGGTTTGCATTGGTTTGAGCAATATACAGGCGTGCCGGTGCTCGGTGTCGTGCCGTACATGCATACGCGCGTCGATGCTGAAGATTCGGTCGTCCTTTCCCGTTATGCGACGAAAAAAGATGAGACGAAAGCAATTGATATCGCAGTTATTCAATATCCACGCCTGTCGAACTTTACAGATATCGATCCATTTTTTGCTGAGGCAGATTGTTCAGTGCGATTCGTGACCGATCATGCGATGTTAGGTGAGCCTGATATACTCGTTTTGCCTGGAAGTAAAAATACGATTGAAGACGTTTGTTTTTTAAAAGAAACGGGTTTGTTTTCTGCCATCCGCCGCTTATATGAACGAACGGATGTGACGATCGTCGGCATTTGTGGCGGTTATCAAATGCTTGGCGAGCGCATTCAAGATCCTTTTCATGTCGAAACACCGCTTGATGAGATCGACGGATTAAGTTTATTGCCGATGGAGACGACGCTCGCCCGCGAAAAAACGACGGTGTTATGCGAAGGAATATTGACGTTCAAAGGCGAAACGTTTCACGTAAAAGGCTATGAAATTCATATGGGACGTTCAAGCGTAAAACGAGGCGAACCGCTCATTTTTATGGAAGGGAAAACAGATGGATGCAAAACGAAAGACGAACGTGTCATCGGAACGTATATGCACGATTTATTTCATAACGATGCGTTTCGTCATTATTTGTTAAATGATGTACGGCGAAAAAAGAACGTTTTATTACCTATAGAGCGACCGTTTTATCGGCAATTGCGCAACGAAGCGTTTGACGAGCTAGCAGATTGCGTCGAAAAACATGTCGATGTGAGAACGATTGAACGAAAAATGATTGAATTTCAAAGGGGGAGCCATCATGCTTTATGAACAAATCGGAGAAGAAGTGCGCCAATATATCGATCAATTAACAAAACCACGCGGTAGTCTCGGGAAACTAGAGGAACTCGCCATCGAGATTGCAAAAATGACTGGGGAGCGGTTTCCACGTGTGACGCCGCCGGGCGTGATTGTCTTTGCAGCCGACCACGGCATCGCGAAAGAAGGGGTGTCTGCCTATCCACAAGAAGTAACGGCGCAGATGGTGCTCAACTTTGTGCGCGGCGGGGCGGCGATTAACGTATTTAGCAAACAAATTGGTGCTACGTTTGCAGTTGTCGATGTTGGTGTTGCGCTTGATATACATGAAGAACGTGTCATCAATGAAAAGGTGGCGTATGGAACGAAAAATTTTGCCCATGAGCAAGCGATGACAAAAGAAGAAGTAGAGAGGGCAGTACAAGCTGGATATCGCCAAGCGAGCGCCATGATTGATCGCGGCATTCGGTGTCTTATCGTTGGAGAGATGGGGATCGGCAATACGACAACAGCAAGTGCATTGTTGGCAGCGATGAGCGGTCGTGGCGTCGCTGAGCTTGTCGGCAGAGGGACAGGCATTCATGATGAGATGTTAAAGCATAAACAGGCAGTCATTGAACGGGCACTGATGCTTCATCAGCCGAATCCATCCGATCCAGTCGATTTATTGACAAAAATCGGTGGTCTTGAAATTGCAGCGATGGCAGGAGCGATGCTTGCGGCGGCGGAGCGATGCGTTCCGATTTTGCTTGACGGTTTTATTTGCACAGTCGCAGCACTTGTTGCAGAACGGTTTAATGAGCGTGTCGTTCATTACATGATCGCTGGTCATGAGTCTGTCGAACCAGGACATCGCATTGCTCTTCAATTGTTAAACAAAGAGCCGCTCGTTCGACTACATATGCGCCTCGGTGAAGGAAGTGGAGCAGCTGTTGCATTTCCGATCGTCCATATGGCAGTGTCGATGTTGCACATGGCGACATTTTCATCTGCTAATGTATCAACAGGGAGCGATCATCATGCATAAAGGAAAAGTGTACATTGTCGGGGCAGGTCCGGGAGATGAGAAGCTTATTACCGTATATGGACGCGAATGTATTGAACGGGCGGATGTCATTATTTACGATCGGCTCGTGAGTAAACAGCTGCTCGCTTATGCGAAAGAAGAAGCCGAGCTGTTATATTGCGGTAAAGAGCCGAAAAAACACGGAAACATTCAACAGCAAATTCATCATTGGCTTGTGGAACACGCGTTGCAAGGAAAAACGGTCGTTCGGTTAAAAGGCGGCGATCCATTTATGTTCGGCCGCGGTGGGGAGGAGGCGGAACATTTACAGGCACACGGCATTCCGTATGAAATTGTCCCTGGGGTGACGGCAGGTGTGGCTGCGCCAGCGTACGCAGGCATTCCTGTGACGCATCGCAACTATGCGGGCGGGGTGACGTTCATTGCTGGACATCAAAGCGGCGAGCGCGATCGCATTCGTTGGGATGCATTAAGTCAAGCGACAGATACGATCGTCTTTTATATGGGGATGGCAAATATCGCTTACATTTGCGAACAGTTGAAACGTCACGGAAAAGATGAGCATACGCCGGTAGCGGTCATTGAATGGGCAACGACAAATAAGCAGCGGACGGTCGTCGGTACGTTGCAAACGATTGTTGCTCTCGTGCAGGAGCACAATTTTTCTTCCCCGGCCATCATTGTTGTTGGCGATGTTGTACAATTACATGACAAGTTAAAGTGGGTGGAAGAAATATGGTGATCGTCTACACAGGGGACGGAAAAGGAAAAACAACTGCAGCGGTCGGCCTTGCTGTTCGCGCTGCAGGCCACGGAAAAAAAGTTATCGTCATTCAATTCATTAAGTCACCTCACCGTCCATATGGCGAGGCGAAAACGTTACAGCAACTCGGTATTGACGTACATCAAACAGGTGTTGGATTTACGTGGACGAAAACGCCAGAGGAGCATCGTGAGGCGTTACAAAAAGGATGGGAGCTTGCGAGAAAGCACATTGTTTCTGGACGATATGATGTTGTCATTTTAGACGAATTAAATGTGGCGTTAGCGATTACGTCGTTTCCGATCGCTGATGTGTTGCCGCTTGGAGATGTTATACATACGCTAACGGACAAGCCAGCGCATACGCATGTCGTCATCACAGGAAGAGGGGCAAAAGAGGACATCATTCAGCTGGCCGATTTAGTTACGGAAATGAAGGAAGTAAAACATTATTATAAAAAGGGCGTTCATGCAATAAAAGGGATTGATTTGTGAAAAAGCTGATGAAAGTCAGCTTTTTCACAACACGTTAAAATATCTCGCTTCGGGATGGGCGAAGACGATGGCGGATACGGATGCTTCCGGTTCCATCATATATCCTTCTGTTAAATGAATGCCAATGTCTTCCGGTCGTAAAAGGCGGAACAGTTTTTCTTGGTCCTCGAGATTTGGACAAGCAGGGTAGCCGAAAGAAAAACGTTGTCCTTGATATTTCGCCGCAAAGCGTTCTTCCATTGTAAAATCGGGCGAATCAGGAAAGCCCCAGCGGTCGCGCATAATTTGATGAACCCTTTCCGCTAATCCTTCCGCTAGTTCAAGCGCTAACGCTTGAATCGCATGGCTTTTTAAAAACTGTCCTTCTTGTTTAAAACGTTGAGCGAGATCGCGCACACCTGCCCCCGCCGTGACGGCGAACAGCCCGACGTAGTCGACTTGTTCATCAGAAAGGTAATCCGCTAAACATAAATACGGTGCTTTCGTTTGTCTCGGGAACGTAAACGTCTCAATGACCGTTTGTTGATCGCGCGGATCGAAAATGATGATCGTATCGCCATCGCTTCTTGCTGGGAAAAATTGATATACTGCTTTCGGAGCGAGCGACTTTGTTTGTTTCGCTTCAGCAAGCAGCTCGCCGATCAGTTCGTTTAACATCATTGCTTTTTCGTTTCCTTCAGCTAGCAGCTTCTTTACGTTTCCTTTTAAGCCGAGATGGTGCCCGAGCAGCATTTGCCAATTGACGTATGGTTGAATGTGTGAAAGCGGAATGTCTTTTAATATATGGCGCTCCGTATCGGTCGGAACGTAAATAGGTGCACGTTTGACATTCGATTTCGTCATGACAGCGACGGCGCTTTGTCGTTCTGCTACACGTTCTACTTTTTCTTTTTTCTCATAGGCAATCTCTTGCTGGACGATGCGGTTGGCGAGCGTCAGTCCTTCCATCGCATCTTTGGCGTATAAGACGATGCCGTCATATTCGGGTGCAATTTTTGTGTCGGTAAACTTGCGTGATAAAGCGGCACCACCGACTAAAATCGGCAACGAAATGCCAGCTTGTTTTAAGTCTTGTGCGGTAAGCACCATTTGTTGGGCTGATTTCACAAGCAACCCAGATAATCCGATCATATTTGGCTTTTCGCGGCGCACCGCTTCGATGAGCTGTTGCGGTGTCACTTTAATGCCTAAATCGACGACGTGAAAGCCGTTGTTGCTTAAAATGATATCGACTAAATTTTTGCCGATGTCATGCACATCGCCTTTGACGGTCGCAAGAAGCACCTTTCCTTTTACGCTCGTTTCATTTTTTTCCATATACGGCTCTAAAAAGGCGACCGCTGCTTTCATCACTTCTGCGCTTTGCAACACTTCGGCAACGATGAGCTGGTTATCGTTAAATAGACGGCCGACTTCATCCATGCCGTTCATAAGCGGACCGTTAATAATGTCGAGCGGACTGTACGATTGCAAGGCGAGCGTTAAGTCTTCTATGAGCCCGTCTTTCGTTCCTTCAATGACGTATGTCGCAAGCCGCTCTTCTAGCGTCATATTCGTATTCGTCTGTTTCGGTTGCTTCGTTTTATCGCGATAAAATTGAATAAATGCGTTTAATGTCTCATCGTTTGTGTGAAATAACAACGCCTCCGCTAAACGTACTTCCTCCTCTGGAATGGAAGCGAACCGCTCTAATTTTTCCGTATTCACGATTGCATAATCGAGCCCCGCTTGCGTGCAATAGTATAAAAAGACGGAATTTAACACTTCGCGTCCGACAGGCGGCAAGCCGAACGAGACGTTGCTAATGCCGAGCATCGTTAAGCAGTTAGGTAAATGTTGTTTAATGAGGCGAATGCCTTCGATCGTTTCCTTTGCTGCGCCAATGTATTGCTCATCCCCTGTACCGATCGGAAATACGAGCGGATCGAAAATAATGTCGTGCGGGGAAAGTTGATATTTGTTGACAAGCAAATCGTACGAGCGAAGGGCGATGTCAAGCTTTCGTTTCGCATCAATGGCCATTCCTTGTTCGTCAATCGTTCCGACAACAACAGCCGCCCCATATTGATGGAGAAGAGGAACAATTTTTTCAAATCGTTCTTCGCCATCTTCTAAGTTAATGGAGTTAATAATTGCTTTTCCTTGTGAATACGATAAAGCGCAGGCGATGACGTCTTCGTCCGTCGAGTCGATGACGAGCGGCACTTTCACCTTTTTCACGACTTGTTGAATAAATTGTTCCATATCGTTCTTTTCGTCGCGATCTGGGTCGGCTAAACAAATGTCGATGACGTGCGCCCCGTTTTTCACTTGGGCGCGGGCAATTTCTGCCGCTTCTTCATATTTTCCTTCCGCAATGAGCCGTTTAAATTTGCGAGAGCCGATGACGTTTGTTCGCTCGCCGACGAACAGCGGGCGCATCGTCTCATCGTAAACGAGCGCATCAATGCCAGAGACGGCATGCATCGCAAACTGTTTCGGAATGACGCGCGGTGGCACGTCGCGAACGGCTTCAGCGATGGCGCGAATATGTTCAGGCGTCGTACCGCAACAGCCCCCGACAATGTTTAACCATCCTTTTTCGGCAAATTGACGAATTTTTTTCGCGAGCATGTCTGGCGTTTCGTGATAACATCCTTCTTCGTCCGGAAGACCGGCGTTCGGATAACAGCTGACGGCTGTATTGGCGAGCGAGGCGAGCGAGCGCAAATGATCGGTCATAAATTCTGGCCCTGTCGCACAGTTTAAGCCGACGGCAAATGGTTTCATATGTTGAATCGAAATAAAAAACGATTCGATCGTCTGTCCGGCAAGCGTTGTGCCCATCGGCTCAATCGTTCCTGAAATCATGAGCGGCACTTGTTTTCCGACCGTTTGAAACGCTTCGGTTATGCCGAGAAAAGCGGCTTTGACGTTTAACGTATCTTGGCACGTTTCTAATAAAAGAAGATCGACGCCGCCAAGTAATAGCCCGCGCGCTTGTTGTTCGTATGCGGCGACAAGTTCAGAAAACGTCGTTCCGCCTGTAACAGATAACGTTTTCGTCGTCGGTCCCATCGAACCAGCAACGAAGCGCGGCCAATCGCTCGTTGAATATTTCTCCGCGATTCGCTTAGCGAGCTTTGCCGCTTCGATATTTAACTCAAGGGCGATATGTCCGAGATTGTATTCATCTAATACGATGCTCGTTGCGCCAAACGTATTCGTTTCGACGATGTCCGCACCCGCTTCAAAATAAGCTTCATGAATGTGGGCAATGACTTTTGGAGCGGTGATCGTCAAATATTCATTGCATCCTTCGTACGCTTCACCGCCAAAGTCCTCCGCTATTAAGTTGGCGGATTGAATCATCGTTCCCATTGCCCCGTCAATAATTAAAATTTTCTTTTCGAGCTGTTCGAGTAAGCTAGCCATGGTAAACCGTCCTTTCTTTTTTGAGCCGCTCTTTTTCGTGCGTGTAGCGAACGAGTTCGACCGTCATATCGTAACGTAAAAATGGTGTAATGAAATATATGCCTTGGAATAAATCGAACGCCGCATCGATGAGCGCTTTTGCAATCGCTAACCCTTCTTTTGTCGATTGGACAGGGTCGTTTGCGCAAGCAGCCATGCGCGCACGAATGTGATCGGAAAGGGTAATGCCCGGCACTTCATGGTGCAAAAAGTCGGCGTTTCTAGCGCTTGTAAGCGGCATAATGCCGATGTAAATTGGCGTCGATAAATGTTTTGTCGCCTCGTATACGTCTTCCATTTGTTTTTCGCTATATAGCGGTTGCGTTAAAAAATAGTGCGCTCCGCATTCAATTTTTTTCTCTAGCCGTTTCACCGCTTTATCTAAATGGCGTACGTTCGGATTAAAGGCCGCAGCGATGGAAAAGTTCGTTTTTTGTCCGAGCGGTTTTCCAGAATACGAAATCCCTTCGTTAAATTGACGAATTAACGAAATTAAGTCAAACGATGATAAATCGTAGACGGACGTCGCCCCCGGAAAGTCGCCTACTTTAGACGGATCGCCCGTTAAAGCGAGCACATCGGTCATGCCGAGCGTATGAAGTCCCATTAAGTGCGACTGTAAGCCGATTAAATTGCGGTCGCGGCATGTGATGTGAATAAGCGGCCGCATGCCGAGCTGTTGTTTGACGATCGTTCCGACAGCGACGTTGCTAATGCGCGGTGTTGCGAGAGAGTTGTCGGCAAGCGTTAACGCATCAATATGTGCTTCTTTCAACGCTTTTGCGCCTTCTAAAAACTTAGCTAAGCCGAGTTTTTTTGGCGGGTCGAGTTCGACGATGATCGAACGGCGCGTGCGGGCGATGTCGGCTAAGGAAGGTTCTTTCGCCCGTTCCGCTTCTTGCACGACGACCGTATGCCGTTGTTTCACTTTTTTTTCATATACAGGTGTGCGGTCGGACAGGGCGCGGGCGATGGCGGAAATATGTTTCGGCGTCGTTCCACAACATCCGCCGATGAGTCGCACCCCTTGATCGCGAAAGGCGCGCGCTGTTTCTTCAAAATATTGTTCGCTCGTTTCATAAACGAACCGTCCGTCGCGATATTGCGGCAAGCTTGCGTTCGGGTACACCGATAAAAAGGTGCGCGTCGGAATCGGCACTTCTTCAAGCGAGCGCAACATATGATACGGACCGAGATGGCAGTTTAAGCCAACGACATCGGCGCCAAGTTGCTCTAATTGATGAAGCGCCTCGGCAAGCGAGATCCCATGTTGCAAGACGCCAATGTCATGCAACGTGACGTGTGCGATGAGTGGCAACGTCGTTTCTTTACGAGCGATGGAAAGAACGGTTTGCAGTTCTTCAAAATCGTAATACGTCTCAAGCAGCAGGCCATCGACGCCTTCGTTTAACAGCGCGTACAGTTGCTCGCGAAACGTTCGTTTCACTTCTTCGAGCGAAATGGTGCTTTTATTTGTGCTGCGGAGTCCCCCGATTGTGCCGAGCACATAGGCGCGTCCTTGCGCTGCTTGCTTGGCGAGCCGAACGGCTGCTTCGTTTATTTGTTTGACGTCATCTTGTAAGCCGTAGCGGGCGAGCTTTACATAGTTCGCTCCGTACGTATTCGTCTGGATGACTTCAGCTCCGGCATCGATATACGCTTCGTGAATGTGAACGATTTCCTCAGGCTTTGTCACATTTAATTCTTCAAAACAGCGATCGATGCCGTGCGCATATAATAACGTTCCCATCGCTCCATCGGCGATGACGATGCGTTCTTTTAAATCATCTAGCAATCCCACGTCCATTCCTCCGTTTCTTTTTCAAATAAAAAAGCCTTCTCCATAAGAAGAAGACGTCGCACGCTCCTTCTTATCTTCCAAGCGAATCGCTTGTCTGGACTTAGCACCTTGACGATCGTCAGGTTGCTGAAGGTTCATCGGGCCAGTCCCTCCCCTTCTCTCGATAAGATGATGTGTATGAAGTTACTCATAAATGTAACTGATTTTTTAGAAATATTCAACTATTTTATTTAAGAAAAGAAAAAAGAAGGCGCATAGCCTTCTTAACGGTAGTTGACGAATTGGACGTCGATCGGTAAGTCTGCTTCGCGAATGGCGGCGATGACTTTTTGTAAATCGTCTTTACTTTTGCCGCTGACGCGAATTTGGTCTTCTTGAATTTGACTTTTCACTTTTAAACCTGTATTTTTAATGATTGTGTTAATTTTTTTCGCGTTGTCTTTGTCGATGCCTTGGACGAGTTTCGCGCGTTGGCGTACCGTTCCGCCTGAAGCAGGTTCTACTTTTCCGTATTGAATGTTTTTCGTTGGTACACCTCGTTTAATAAGCTTTCCGATGAGCACATCTTTCAGTTGTTCGAGTTTGAACTCGTCGTCGGAAATAAGAATAAGCTCGTCTTTTTCAAGCGAAATGTCGCTTTTGCTCCCTTTAAAGTCGTAGCGATTTTGAATTTCTTTTAGCGCGATGTTGACGGCGTTCGTCACTTCCGACAAATCGACTTTTGATACGATATCAAATGAACTTTCTTTTGACATATGGATCACCTCAAACAAATATTGTGCTTCCATTATAGTCGATTGTTGACATATGAACAACTTTACAAAATCTTTATATATAAAAAGTAAACAAAATGTCGATTGTTGTCGATATAATAAATGAAGTGGGATTTGAATGAAAGATAAGGAGATGAGGAAATTTTATGAAAAAA
>NZ_DAITON010000018.1:0-27645 GCF_036834105.1 Anoxybacillus sp.
CCGGGCGCATTTCATATAATTTGCCGCGAATGCCGCGCTTCGCGAGTTGCCATGCCGCCTCACTTCATGCTAATCCTGCTCCAATGACTGTTACTTCCATCTATATTCCCTCCTCGATAAAATGGGTGAGGGTATTCGCCTCACCTTACTGTTGTTCGTGATATTCGCACTGCGTACATTGAATGTGCATGCTCTTTTTCCCTTTTTTCTCAACAAGCATGCCGCCGCACTTCGGGCACGGGCGATTGATCGGTTTATCCCATGACACGAAGTCGCACGCTGGAAAACGATCGCAACCGTAAAACATACGCTTCTTTTTACTTTTTCGTTCAACGATGTTCCCTTCATGACAACGTGGGCATTTCACGCCAATATCTTTGACGATCGCTTTCGTATTTCGACATTGTGGAAAATTGGAGCAAGCGATGAACTTCCCAAAGCGCCCCATTTTATATACCATCGGGCTACCGCATACGTCGCAGTCCACATCTGCCGCTTCATCTGCAATTTCGACTTTCTCCATTTCAACTTCAGCGATTTTTAACCGTTTTTCAAACTCGCGATAAAACTCATCAATGATGCGTACCCATTCGACTTTTCCATCTTCAATGTCATCTAAATTTTTTTCCATTTTCGCTGTAAATTCAACGTCTAAAATTTCCGGGAAAAATTGCATCATTAAATCTAGTACAATTTCACCAAGCTCCGTCGGAACGAAACGCTTATTCTCAAGCGTGACGTAATTTCGTTTTTGAATCGTATCAAGCGTTGGAGCGTACGTCGATGGGCGACCGATACCAAGTTCTTCTAATGTTTTTACGAGCCGAGCTTCCGTGTAACGTGGTGGGGGCTGCGTGAAATGTTGCTTTCCTTCAATGTCTTTACTAAATACGCGTTCCCCTTCAACAAAATCCGGCAGCAACCGTTGTTGTTCGTCTTTCGGATCATCCGTCCCTTCCACATACACTTTCATAAAGCCTGGAAACTTAACCGTCGAACCGGTCGCACGAAAGATGACAGTTTCGTTTGATAGTTCCACTGCTACTGTGTCGAGCACAGCCGGCGCCATTTGGCTTGCGATAAAGCGCTCCCAAATGAGTTTGTACAGCTGATATTGATCGCGCGTCACGTACGGCTTAATCGCGTTTGGATGGCGCCAGACGGACGTTGGACGAATCGCTTCGTGCGCATCTTGGGCGTTCGCTTTTTGTTTTTCTTTTCTTTTTTCTGTTGGTACATATGATGTGCCGAACGTCTGTTCAATATACTGAATCGCCTCTTGTTGAGCGCTTTCGGATACGCGCGTCGAGTCTGTACGCATATATGTAATTAAACCGACCGTCCCTTCACTTCCAAGGTCGATCCCTTCGTATAGCTGTTGGGCAACCATCATCGTTTTTTTCGTGCGGAAGTTTAATTTCCGCGCCGCTTCTTGTTGTAAAGACGATGTAATAAACGGTGCAACAGCATTTCGTTTTCGTTCTTTTTTCGTTACCGATGTGACGACAAATTCGTTTCCTTGGATGTGGCTTAACACATGTTGTACATCTTGCTCCGTTTTTACGTCGAACGTTTCACCGTTCAAGCGATAAAATTGCGCCTCAAATACATCATTATCTTTTACAAACGTTCCTTGAATCGTCCAATACTCTTCTGGTTGGAATGATTGAATTTCTTTTTCTCGATCGATAATTAAGCGAAGCGCAACAGATTGCACGCGCCCGGCACTTAATCCTTTTTTTACTTTTTTCCAAAGCAACGGGCTAATATTGTAGCCGACGAGACGATCGAGCACACGCCGAGCTTGCTGGGCATGAACTAAGTGCATATTGATGGCGCGCGGATGTTCAAACGATTGTTTAATCGCATCTTTTGTAATTTCGTTAAACACGACGCGGCATTGTGAATCAATGTTTAAATCAAGGAGATGGGCTAAATGCCAAGCGATCGCTTCCCCTTCACGATCGGGGTCGGCTGCAAGAAATACTTTTTTTGCTTTTTTCGCCGCCGCTTTCAATTCTTTAATGACCGATCCTTTTCCGCGAATCGTAATGTACTTCGGCTCATAGTCGTTTTGTATATCAACGCCCATTTGACTTTTTGGCAAATCACGTACGTGTCCCATCGATGCTTTTACTTTATACTTTTTTCCTAAATATCTCTCAATCGTTTTCGCCTTCGCCGGCGACTCTACAATGACTAAGTAGTCTGACATCATTTTGTCCTCCCTTAAGAGGTAATTCGTAAAGTAAAATCTTCATTATTATTAATGATGATGTATTCATTTGTCAAACATCATTTTTCGATTTTTTCTTTCATTCATGTAAAAAGGTGTCGAAATTCCTCTTCAATATCCTCGCTCGCTAGTACTAATTTCGCCCCTTGTTGAATGAGCCGATTCGTCCCAAACGCCTCTTTTGTCAATATGTCGCCCGGGAGCGCAAACACTTCTCTTCCGTACTGTAACGCAAAATGAGCGGTAATGAGCGAACCGCTCCGCTCCCTCGCTTGCACGACGAGCGTACCGACAGATAAGCCGCCAATGATGCGGTTGCGCATCGGAAAATGCCACGTTTGTGGGCGGACAACCGGCGGGTATTCAGAAAGAATAAGCTGTGTTGTCGCTAGCTGTCGAAACAATGATTCGTTTTCAGGTGGATATATATAATTGAATCCCCCGGCAATAACGGCAATCGTTTCACCGTCATATTGCAAACATAAACGATGCGCCTGTGCATCAATCCCTTTTGCCAATCCGCTAACAACGACCCAGCCGTTTTGAATAAGCGGCTTAACGATCGTTTGCATCGCTATCATTCCTTGCCGAGTAGGCATCCGTGTTCCGACGACACTAATCATTTTGCGTCGTGTTAACAATTGTATGTTCCCTTTCGCATATAGTACCCACGGCGGATCGTATATATGTTTTAGCCAATGAGGGTAACTTTCATCCGCTATTGTCACAATACGAATGTTTTGCTCCTCATATGTTTTTATCATACGTTTCAATTTGTGACAATGCAAATCATGGAAAAATACAGTGAAATGTTTTTGCGAGATTGGAAGTAATCGTTGCAATTCATGAGGAGAAAGGTGAAAGATGGAAGTTAACGATGAATCAAAGCGGAGTAATTGTGCTATACTTTTCCAGCCAACGCCGCGGCAATGATGCAAATGAATAAGCCTTTCTCGGAATGTATCGTACATCATATCCCTCCTCTTTTTATAAAAATCGTCCTAAGGAACATGCCCTAGGACGATATGACGATTAATGTGTTTTGCACTTTTCGTATAAGCCGCGCTCTTTTAATACAGAAATTAACGTTTCACCAATGACTGCTGGCGTTTCTGCGACTTTAATGCCGCATGCTGTCATCGTTTTAATTTTTTCTGCAGCCGTTCCTTTTCCGCCAGAAATGATCGCGCCGGCATGTCCCATGCGCTTTCCTGGAGGAGCTGTTTGGCCGCCGATAAAGCCGACAACCGGTTTTGTCATGTTTGTTTTTACCCATTCTGCCGCTTCTTCTTCCGCCGTTCCGCCAATCTCACCGATCATAATGACCGCGTATGTGTCTTCATCTTCGTTAAACGCTTTTAATACGTCGATGAAGTTTGTACCGTTGACTGGGTCACCGCCAATACCGACCGCCGTTGATTGACCGATTCCTGCTTGTGTTAACTGATGGACAGCTTCGTACGTTAACGTACCGGAGCGGGAAACGATACCGACATGGCCTTTTTTATGAATATAGCCCGGCATAATGCCGATTTTGCATTCTTCTGGCGTAATGATGCCAGGGCAGTTTGGTCCGATTAAGCGCGTTTTCTTTCCTTCCATATAGCGCTTCACTTTTACCATGTCTAATACCGGAATGCCTTCTGTAATACAAACAACTAAATCGATTTCCGCATCGACAGCTTCCATAATCGCATCGGCAGCAAATGCTGGCGGAACGTAAATGACAGAGGCGTTCGCACCTGTTTTTTCAACCGCTTCAGAAACCGTATCAAACACAGGTACCCCTTCAACTTCCGTGCCACCTTTTCCTGGTGTTACCCCACCAACAATGTTTGTGCCGTACTCAATCATTTGTTTCGTATGAAACAACCCTTGTGAACCTGTAATTCCTTGTACAATGACTTTCGTATCTTTATTAACAAAAACGCTCACGTTTCTCCCATCCCTTCTATTAGCTTACTAGCGAAACGATTTTTTGCGCGCCGTCTGCCATCGATTCAGCGGCTGTAATATTTAATCCGGATTCTTCTAAAATCTTTTTCCCTAATTCAACGTTCGTTCCTTCTAAACGAACGACGAGCGGAAGGTTTAAACCAACTTGTTTCGTTGCCTCAACAATTCCATTCGCGATGACGTCACATTTCATAATGCCCCCGAAAATGTTAACGAAAATACCTTTCACATTCGGGTCAGATAAAATGATTTTAAACGCTTCTGTTACTTTTTCTGTCGTCGCACCGCCACCAACATCTAAAAAGTTTGCCGGCTCGCCACCGTAATATTTAATGATGTCCATCGTCGCCATCGCCAAGCCTGCACCGTTAACCATGCAGCCGATGTTCCCATCGAGCGAAATGTAGTTTAAATCGTATTTTGACGCTTCAATTTCTTTTGGATCTTCTTCGTCTAAATCGCGATATTCTAAAATGTCTTTATGGCGGTATAACGCGTTTGAATCAAAGTTAAGTTTCGCATCAAGCGCCATTACTTTTCCATCACCCGTTACGACAAGCGGGTTAATTTCAGCGATTGAGCAATCTTTTTCAACGAACACTTGATATAAGCCTAACATAAATTTTACAGCTTGATTGACAAGCTCTTTCGGAATATTGATGTTAAATGCCATGCGGCGCGCTTGGAACGCTTGTAGGCCGACAGCTGGGTCGATATACTCTTTAAAAATTTTCTCCGGCGTTTTTGCAGCCACTTCTTCGATTTCTGTTCCGCCTTCTTCTGATCCCATTAATACTACGCGGGACGTCGCACGGTCAACAACAAGCCCGATGTAATACTCCTTTTTAATGTCGCATCCTTCTTCGATTAACAGGCGCTTCACTTCTTTTCCTTCTGGACCTGTTTGATGCGTCACAAGCACTTTTCCGAGCAATTCGCTCGCATATGTACGAACTTCCTCTAGGCTTTTTGCGACTTTTACACCCCCTGCTTTTCCGCGACCGCCAGCGTGAATTTGCGCTTTAACGACACAAACATTGCTGCCGAGCTCTTTTGCCGCTTCGACCGCTTCTTCAACCGTAAACGCCACACGGCCGTTCGGCACGCTTACTCCGTAGCTTCTGAGGATCTCTTTTCCTTGATACTCATGAATATTCATACCCCATCCTCCTATGTATAAAAATAAAAGTACTAGCGCTTTCATTGTATAATGATACTTTGTCAGTTGTCTACCATTTAGACAGAAAATTCTTTAACGAAAAAAAAAAGGAGCATGATCATCGCTCCTCCACCTTTTTTTCGACTTGATAAATAAACGCGAATACTTCGGCGACAACTTTGTACAGCTCTTCTGGAATCGTTTCGTTTAGCTGTAATTGGCCGAGCATCGCGGCAAGCGTTTCGTCTTCGTAAACGGGGACGTCGTATTGTTTCGCCTTTTCAATGATGCGCTCAGCAACCGCCCCCTCCCCTTTTGCGACAACGATAGGGGCGACATGTTGCTCATCGTACGACAGAGCAATAGCACGTTTTCGTGTCATATGCGATAATCCACCCCTTTGTATGAAAATGGTTCGACGACCAATCGTTTCTTTGTCGAAGTGCGCTCTGGCACTTTGACATGAACGGTCGAAAGCGTGTAACCATGCTCGGCAAGTTGTTTTTTTAACGACGGCTCAAGCGCTGAGACGTACGACGATAAATGCGGCGTGTCATTGACGACGGAAATATGGACGATGCGTTGTTGAATGTGAACATCGACGATCGTCTCCTTTAACGTCGCCATCGTTAAATAAAATAACATGCGACAATAGTCTGTATCGATTTTTCCGTTTTCACGTTGTTTCCCGCGCCATTGAATCGTCACGTCGGTTGCGTGCGTTCCAATGAGCAACGGAAATTGAGTAAAAAGATGTCGAAGCGGCAGATCATTTGTCGATAGTAACTGTTGCCCCTTCATGCGCTCGAATAGCGATACGATCTCTTCTTTCAACTCGCCGGTCGCTTCAGCCGCTGCTGATTGCAATAAAGCGAACGATTCATCTTGTTGCTTGATCACCTGTTTGAGCAGTTCATAAACTCGTTCTGGTGAAAAGGAGGAAAGCTTCGGCATATTGCGCAAAAATGAGGCAAGTTTCGTTAACGTTTCATTCGGTGGCAACCGTTCAATCATTTGAGCGAGCATCATCCGTTGCTCGTATAACGGCTTATCATGCTGCAAAGCGACGAGCGCGCGAAACACATCGTCTTGAAATGGCAAGTCGTGCATAAGAAGCCATTTGATCGCTTGCGCTTCTTTTTCCCCTCCTGTTTTCATCCATTGCCGAAGCAACGCTATATCATTCGTCTTGAACGAAAAGGATTGGTCGATCATCCAGCGCACAAGCGCTTTTGTTTGTTCGTTTGTCGGTAACCGAAAGTGACGGATGACACTTTCTTCATCTGCCGTTTTTGCCGTTTGCGGCAACATTTTTAGCAGCAGAGGGGAGGCTTGTTGCACTTGAAACGTATATGCCCCACCTTCTTTAGCTGGCGATTGCAAATGAGCGGTAAGCATATGCGTTCCGATTCGAACGAGCGCTGTACGATCTTCATTTATTTTTTCGATTTTCCCATATACAATATCCCCTACTTGGAACGTTGGTGCTTTCGGTAGGCGGTTCGTTTGCGCTTCATCAAATAACGTGCGCAACCATTGAACGTTCATTTCATTCCCCTCGCTTGAATCGCTCGCGAATTGGTGCAAATGAGCGGCGATGTTCCTCAATCACTCCATATTGTTCAATGGCTTGCAAATGCTCTTTCGTTCCATATCCCATATGCCGCTCAAATCCGTATTGTGGATATTTGTCACCTAACTGCTTCATCATGCGATCGCGCGTCACTTTCGCTATAATCGAGCTTGCTGCAATAGACGCACTATGTGCATCCCCTTTAATGATTGACGTTTGCGGAATCGATAGTGGGATATGCATCGCGTCAATAAGCAAATGTTCTGGAACGACAGAAAGCGACTGAACGGCTTCGACCATCGCTTTTTTCGTCGCCTCATAAATGTTTAATTCATCAATTTCACGGGCACTGACGACACCGATGCCGATCGCAAGCGCGGTTTGTTGAATGAGAGAAAACAGTTGTTCTCGCTTCGTTTCCGATAGCTTTTTTGAATCATCTAAATGCGGAAGAAACACATCTTGTGGCAAAATGACCGCAGCAGCAACAACCGGACCGGCAAGTGGTCCGCGCCCGACTTCATCTACACCAGCAATATAGCGGACACCTCGTTCGTATAGCGACCGTTCATATTGCAACATATGCAAAAAACGTTCCCGCTCGCGTTGTTCTGTTTCCCTTTGTTTATACCATTGTTGAACGAGGCGTTGGACGCCTTTTCGCTCGTCATGTAATAGTTGTTGAAACCATTCGTCTGTTTCATCGTGAATCGTTTGTAGTCGTTGTTTAATCTCTTGCACGTTCATGCGCAATCACTCCTTACATGTTATATCGGCTCATTCATAAAAAAATAAAGGCTCGCATATGCGAACCTTACAGGCGATCGAAACTAAGCCGTCCTAATTTTTCTGTGCGAATATCGCGCAATACGAGCTCAGCTACTTTATCGTAATCGACGACGCCGCCAGAAGCGAGGCAACCTCGTCTTTTACCGATTTCGTCGAATAGTTGGACGATGTCCTCCGGAATATGAGAAAGAGCGTACCGTTCTTTTAAACGATCAGGGTAATGCGCCGTTAAAAAGCGCAACGCATATACGGCAACGTCTTGCAAATTTAAAATCGTATCTTTAATCGCCCCTGTCGTTGCGAGCTTTAATCCAACTTCTTCATCTTCAAATTTTGGCCATAAAATTCCCGGCGTATCAAGCAATTCAAGCTCCTTGCCGACTTTAATCCACTGTTGTGCTTTCGTCACTCCTGGTTTATCGCCCGTCTTTGCGATATGCTTTCCTGCTAGCCGATTAATGAGTGTTGACTTTCCTACATTTGGAATTCCGACAATTAATGCGCGCATCGCACGTGGGCGTTTTATCCCTTTCGCTGCCATCTTTTCGAATTTTGGACGCAACCGCTCCTTCGCGGCTGCAACAATTTGTTTCACACCCGTTCCGCTTTGAGAGTCGATCGCAATAGCCTCGATTTGTTGCGTAGCGAAAAAGGCAATCCACTGTTTTGTGACGTCCGGGTCAGCCATATCTGCTTTATTGAGCAACATGATGCGCGGTTTATTAGCAACAATTTCATCAATTAACGGGTTGCGTGAGGAAAGAGGAATGCGGGCATCAACAAGCTCAAATACAATATCAATCAGTTTTAATTTTTCTGTTACTTCCCGCTTTGCTTTCGCCATATGACCGGGAAACCATTGAATCGTCATCGCTGCCACCTACTTTATTATGATGTTATTCAACAATGCGGGCATCCGAAAGAGGCCAATAGACGACCGACGTTTTGCCTACCACTTTTTCCATCGGAATAAATCCGATATGGCGGCTATCTTTACTATAGCGACGATTATCTCCGAGCACGAATAAATGCCCTTTTGGGACTGTTTTTTCTCCCCATAATTCTTCAAGTGTAAACGACTCTGTTAGCGGACCGTCAAACAGTTGCTTTTTCTCTTCGTCTAAGTACGGCTCTTTATATGGCTTTCCATTGACGTACAACGTGTCGTTTTTATATTCGATGCGATCGCCCGGAAGCCCAATGACGCGCTTAATATAATCTTTTCCTTCCTCTGCATGAAAAACAATGATATCAAATCGTTCCGGTTCGCCAATTTTATATGCGATTTTATTGACGATCATCCGATCTTGGTTATGTAACGTCGGCATCATCGATTCCCCTTCAACAATAATCGGGGCAAAAATGAAGTAGCGAATGCCTCCTGCCAGCGCAACAGCAATAAGAATTGCTTTTACCCATTCAAACCATTCGTTTTTTTGTTTTTCCATCCTTCTCCCACCTATATGATACATGTTGAAAAAGGAGCTTGATGATCAAGCTCCTCGCAATCATTTCTTTTGTTAGATGATCTCTTTGATGCGTGCTGCTTTACCGCGGAGTTGACGCAAGTAATACAACTTCGCACGACGAACTTTACCGCGACGAACAACTTCTAATTTGGCAATCTTCGGCGTGTGTAATGGAAACGTACGCTCAACACCTACACCGTAAGATACTTTACGAACTGTAAATGTTTCGCTAATTCCACCACCACGACGCTTGATGACAACGCCCTCAAATACTTGGATACGTTCACGGTTTCCTTCAACAACCTTCACGTGCACGCGCACAGTGTCACCAGGGCGGAATTCAGGAAGATCGTTACGTAGTTGTTCTTTTGTAATTTCTTGAATTAAATGATGCATCATATTCATCTCCTTCCAACAGATGCTCATGCTTATGCTTCTTGTTCATAGCAGCGGAACATCGTTTTCATGCGACGTAAGTCACAACGTTTATACTAGCATAAAGATGTACCGGATGCAAGAGTTACCGCTCATTTTTTTCCCATTGTTCGATCCATTTTTTTTGTTGTTCCGTTAGTTCATACGTCTCAAGTAAATCTGGACGGCGCAACCATGTGCGACGCAACGACTCTTTTTGGCGCCATTCTTCAATTAAGCGATGATTGCCGGAAAGAAGAACGTCCGGCACCTTCATGCCGCGGAAATTTGCAGGGCGCGTATAATGTGGATGTTCGAGCAAACCGGAGCTATACGAGTCAAGTACAGGCGAATGTTCATTGCCGAGCACGCCGGGAAGCAAGCGAACAACACTATCGATAACGACCATAGCCGCGAGTTCTCCACCCGTTAGGACGTAATCTCCAATCGAAATTTCGTCCGTTACTACATGCTCTCGAATGCGCTCGTCATATCCTTCATAATGTCCGCAAATGAAAATGATATGTTGTTCTTTCGCCAGCTCTTCCGCTTTTTTTTGCGTATATCGTTCCCCTTGTGGACAAAGTAAAATGATGCGCGGACGATGTTCGCTCTGTTTTGTTAAATGATCAACCGCATCAAAAATCGGCTGCGGCTTTAATACCATGCCTGCACCACCGCCATAAGGATAATCGTCCACTGTTTGATGTTTATTATCGGCGAACTCGCGAAAGTTGACGAGCCGAAACGTGACAGCTCCTTTCTCTTGCGCCCACTTTAAAATGGATTCATTCAGCACGCCGGTAAACATCGTTGGAAATAAAGTGAGCACATCGATTTTCATTCGTCAAGCAACCCTTCCATTACATGAATCGTAATCATCTTATTTTTCACATCGACTTGTTTAACAACATCTTCAATATATGGAATGAGCACATCGCTGCCTTTTTTCCGCTTAACAACCCATACGTCATTCGCCCCTGGCGTTAAAATTTCTTTCACTTCACCAATCGTTTCACCATCTTCCGTGACAACGACAGAGCCGATAATTTCGTGAAAATAATACTCCCCTTCAGCAAGCGGCTGAAGTTGACTTTCGGGCACTTTAATGATCGCCCCTTTAAACTTTTCAACTAAGTTAATGTTTTCATACCCTTCAAACGTTAACAAATCAAATGACTTATGCACACGATGGCTCGCCACTTTTACTTCGACTGGCGGCTCGTTTTCCATAAAAATATATAATACATTTCCTTTTTTATATCGTTCTTCAGCAAAATCGGTGCGTGAAATGACGCGCACTTCACCGCGAATGCCGTGCGTATTTACAATTTTTCCGACATGAAACCATTTCACAACGATCACCCCTCACGTATGTCGACAACGATTCCATCTTCAATGACAATCGTTTTCGGAGACTCCCATCGCATCCCTATTTGGACGTCGATGATCGCCTCGACATCTCTTTCTTTTATTTCACTTCCTATCGGTAATATGCGCAATTGCTCAAGAAGGAAATCAAGCTCTTCTATTTTTTGACGACGAACGCTTATTTCGCGTTCAAACTTGTCTTTTATTTGCTTTCGTGAAAACGAAGTGTGCTTTTCCATTCGCTTTTGTTCAAAGATGAGTTGCGCACATTGTTGTTCCAGTTGTTGTTTTTGTTGCATAAATTGTTGAATGAGTTGCTGCTTACTGTTCTCAGTTAATCGCTGTCTCACTTCCACTTTTTGAATAATTTTCATGGCGCACCGCCTTTCTGAACGAAAAAAGGGGAGGTATGTCCCTCTCCCTTACTCTTCGATGCGTACGTCTATTCGCTTTTTCGACTCGTTAGCTGCTTGAACTACGGTGCGAATCGCTTGAATGATTCGCCCGTTCTTCCCGATCACTTTCCCTACATCTTCTTGATGAAGGGCAATCGAATACGTGATCGATTGTTGTTGTTCCGTTTCGCGAACGACGACGCATTCCGGATGATCGACAAGTGACCGAACAATTGTCTCAAGCAACGCTTTCATTGTCGAACATTACTTTCCGTACTTTAAGTTGTGGAATTTCTCTAAAATGCCTTGCTTTGAAAGTAAGTTGCGTACCGTGTCAGATGGTTTCGCACCGTTTTGCAACCATTTTAATGCAAGCTCTTCGTTAATTTTAACTTCTGCAGGCTCTGTCAACGGATTGTATGTGCCGATTGTTTCGATGAAACGACCGTCACGTGGAGAACGAGAATCTGCAACAACGATACGATAAAATGGTGATTTTTTTGCACCCATACGTTTTAAACGAATTTTCACTGCCATAATTGTAGCACCTCCGAAAATATTTCACACAAGATAGTATATTAGCAATAAACGTTTTGTTTGTAAAGTGTTTTTTCTTAACACTGTTATTTTGTTTACATAAACGGGAAACGGAACCCTTTCTTTTTCCCTTTTGGCATCGTCGTCATCATTTTCATCATCTTTTTCATCTCATCAAATTGTTTAAGCAAGCGGTTAACGTCTTGTACTGTCGTTCCGCTTCCTTTCGCAATTCGCTTTTTGCGGCTAGAGTTGATGATGTCTGGGTTCATTTTTTCTTCTTTCGTCATCGAGCGAATAATTGCTTCTACCCGACTAATTTGCTTTTCATCGATGTGTATATTGTTAAGACCTTTCACTTTATTTGCGCCCGGCAACATCTTTAAAATTTCATCAAGCGGACCGAGCTTACGCACTTGTCCTAGTTGCTCTAAAAAGTCGTCAAGTGTAAATGATGCCGTGCGCATTTTTTGCTCTAGCTCTTTTGCTTTTTCTTCATCGACGGCCGCTTGCGCTTTTTCGATTAGCGTCAATACGTCGCCCATGCCTAAAATGCGTGACGCCATTCGCTCGGGGTGAAACGGCTCAAGCGCATCGAGCTTTTCGCCCATTCCGACAAATTTAATCGGCGTATTCGTGACCGCTTTAATGGACAATGCTGCTCCACCGCGCGTATCACCATCGAGTTTCGTCAAAATGACGCCCGTCAGCCCAAGCTGTTCGTTGAAGCTTTGGGCGACGTTGACCGCATCTTGCCCTGTCATCGCATCGACGACGAGGAAAATTTCATCCGGCTTCGCCACTTCTTTGATTTGCTTTAATTCGTCCATGAGCGCTTCGTCAATGTGAAGCCGGCCGGCCGTATCAATTAAGACGTAATCATGATGTTCTTCTTTTGCTTTCGCAATCGCTTGTTTCGCAATTTCAACAGGACTCACTTGATCGCCGAGAGAAAAAACAGGAATGTTGAGCTGTTTCCCTAACGTTTCAAGCTGTTTAATCGCTGCCGGCCGATAAATGTCGGCTGCGACGAGCAACGGTTTACGATTATGTTTTTTGCGCAATACATTCGCTAGCTTCCCCGTTGTCGTCGTTTTTCCTGCCCCTTGTAACCCGACCATCATGACGACAGTTGGCGGGCGGCTCGCTACAGCGATTTTGCTATTTTCTCCCCCCATCAGCTCCGTCAATTCTTCTTTCACGACTTTGATGACTTGCTGTCCTGGGGTTAAGCTTTTCATCACTTCTTGTCCGACAGCCCGTTCGCTCACTTTTTTTATGAAGTCTTTGACGACTTTAAAATTGACGTCAGCTTCTAATAGCGCTAGCCGTACTTCGCGCATCATTTCTTTTACATCGGCTTCCGTGACTTTGCCTTTGCCACGAATTTTATTCATGACATGTTGCAGACGGTCGGCCAATCCTTCAAATGCCATCGTTACCGCCCCCTACTCTAATTTCTCCAACTCCACAACGAGCCTCATCAGCTCTTCATCGTTCGGATAGCGCTCGGCAATGCGCGCTTTTAATACATGTAGCAGTTTTTGCCGCTGCTGAAACTTTTGAAAGAGCAACAATTTTTGCTCGTAGTCTTCTAGCATCGCTTCCGTCCGTTTAATGTTATCATACACCGCTTGACGACTCACTTCGTACTCTTCGGCAATTTCACCGAGGGAGTAATCGTCTAAATAATAAAGGGACATATAGTTTCGTTGCTTCGGTGTTAACAACGATTGGTAAAAATCGTATAAATAGTTCATTCTCGTTGTTTTCTCTAGCATGAAACTCCCCCCTGTTAAGTGAAACGCCTTTACATGACTTTAGTTTATATGTTTTGTGCGATGCTGTCAAGTTATTCTCCTTGCACTTCCTCACGTTCCATAAACGGTGCAAATAACCCATAAACGAATTGTTCTGCGTTAAATGGCTCTAGATCGTCCATTTTTTCCCCTAAACCGACAAACTTCACCGGAATGTTTAACTCGTGGCGAATCGCCAATACGATGCCACCTTTAGCCGTGCCGTCCAGTTTCGTCAGTACAATGCCCGTCACGTTTGTCGCTTCTTTAAACGTTTTCGCTTGGCTCATCGCATTTTGTCCTGTCGTTGCATCTAACACAAGCAATACTTCATGCGGTGCGCCCGGCACTTCACGTTCAATGACGCGTCTCACTTTTTCAAGCTCTTTCATTAAGTTGACTTTATTTTGTAAACGGCCGGCTGTGTCGCATAATAAAACGTCGACGTTGCGCGATTTAGCCGCCTGAATAGCATCGTACATGACCGCAGCCGGATCCGACCCAGCCGATTGTTTAATGACTTCGACACCGACTCGCTCACCCCACACTTCAAGCTGTTCAATTGCACCTGCCCGGAACGTGTCGCCAGCTGCCAACATGACTGTTTTCCCTTCGTTCTTTAATTTGTGCGCAAGCTTTCCGATCGTCGTCGTTTTTCCGACGCCGTTTACACCGACAAATAAAATGACCGTTAAGCCGCTTGATTGGATATTTAGTTCTGTTTTTTCATCGCCGCTCGCTTGATATATATCAATGAGTTTTTCGGAAATGACGCTATACATGTCTTTCGGGTCTTGAATGTTGCGGCGCTTTACTTCCATTTTCAGCTCGTCGATGAACTCCATCACAGTAGCAACGCCGACGTCTGAGGCGATTAAAATTTCTTCTAGCTCTTCAAAAAACTCTTCGTCCACTTTGCGATAGCGGGCGATTAAATCGTTCACTTTTCCCGCGAACGAATCGCGCGTTTTTTCTAAACCTCGCTTAAACTTTTCCGTTACTGTATCTGCTTGTTTTGCGATTTTTTCTTTTAACTTTTTAAAAAAGCTCACCGTTTCTCATCCTTTCTTTCCAGCTGCTTCTTCCAATCGAACAGAAACAAGTTTCGATACACCTGATTGTTGCATCGTGACCCCGTACAATACATCGGCTTCTTCCATCGTTCCTTTCCGATGAGTAATGACGATAAATTGCGTTTCGCTGCTAAATTTCTTTAAATATTTTGCATATCGTTGTACGTTCGCTTCATCGAGGGCAGCTTCTACTTCGTCGAGCACACAAAACGGAACAGGACGAACGTTTAAAATTGCAAATAAAAGCGCGATAGCTGTTAATGCCCGTTCACCGCCTGATAGTAAACTTAAATGTTGCAGTTTTTTTCCCGGCGGTTGTGCGACAATATCGACACCTGTATGAAGTAAATCGTTCGGGTCCGTAAGCTTCAAATCTGCTTTGCCCCCTCCAAACAGCTCGACAAACACGCGTGCAAATTGCGCGCGAATGAGTTCAAACGTCGTCGCAAATCGTCGCTTCATTTCATCGTCCATTTCATCAATGACTTGATAAAGTGTATCTTTTGCGCGCTGTAAGTCTTCTTTCTGTTCTGTTAAAAAGCGATGGCGTTCTGATACACGTTCATATTCCTCGATGGCGCCAAGATTAACTGTTCCAAGCTCATCAATAGCAAGTTGAATGAGCTTTACTTTTTTCCGTGCTTCTTGTGCTGGAATGTTGAGTGGAAATGCTTCTTTTGCTGCTTCAAACGACAGTTTGTATTCTTCACGAAGACGGTTTAACAAATGGTCTAATTCCATATCTAAACGAGCCAGTTTCACTTCTTCGTCTTTTAACGTATCGGTTAGTTGTTTATGTTGACGTTTCCATTCTTTTATTTCTTTTTCTAGCTGTTCAAGTTTCGTTTGGTAATGTAACCGCTGCTCACGCCGAGTAGCAATAAGCTGCGTTGTTTCTTCTTTTTGTCTCGTTTTTTCTTCACATATTCGTTCAAGTTGTTGTTCATCTTCCGTTTGCTCGTTCATATGATGGACAAGCTCATTGCGCTCACATTCTAGTTGCTCGCGAGCTCGTTTCGTTTCTTCCTGCTCCTCGATCAGCCGAAGCACGTGTTGTTGTTCGTTTCTGACGTGCTCTTGCTTTTCTGCCAGCGCGACTTTCAAAGCGGTAAGCTGTTCTTGCATTTGTTCTTTTGATTGTTGTTCTTGCTGTTTTTTTTCAGTCCATTGCTTCACTTGTTCATCAATGGAAGCGATGTTTTTTTGAAGCGTTTCAAGCGATTGCACGACGTGATGAAGGCGAGCCGTTAGCTCTTCTTTTTCTTCTTCAAGCGTTTGCCGCTCATAGCGGTATACAGCTAACCGTTCATCGAAATGCTTTTTACGAAGATCGAGCTCCGTCCATGCGCTTTTTTCTTCTTGCAACGTCATGCGACGAGCTTCTAGTTCATCATAAAGCGCTGTCCGTCGCTGTTCTGCTTGCGCAATCGCTTCTTTTTCGCGCTGCACAAGCTGTTCAAGTTCCACCGTTTTTCGCTCAACATCGCGCCAATTAGCTGTGACTTCTTCTAACTCACGGGCACGGCTGAATAAGGAACTCGTCTGTTTATTTACCGTTCCTCCCGTCATCGCCCCACCCGGATTTACAACATCTCCTTCAAGCGTAACGAGGCGATAACGATATTGAAGTTGACGGGCGAGTTCGTTTGCTCCTTTTAAGTCGCGCGTAATAATGACTGTGCCGAGCAAATTTGTCATCACTTGCTCGTACGTCGCGCTATAAGAAATTAACTCCGAAGCAACGCCAACGTAAGCTGGGTGTTTGGCGATTTCCGCTAGAACGGATGAAGGGAGCGACTTGCGCTGAATGACGTTGAGCGGCAAAAATGTCGCCCTTCCTGCTGCGTGATGTTTTAAAAATTGAATCGCCTCACGGGCACTTTGTTCGTTTTCAACGACGATATGTTGCGCCGCCCCACCGAGCGCCACCTCGATCGCTGTTTCTAATTCCGATGGCACGGTCATAAGCTCAACAACCGCCCCATGAATACCTTTAAGACGATGCTTTGCTTTTAATACTTCTTTTACGCCTTGGAAAAATCCAGCGTACTCTTGTTGCATCGCTTCAAGCATTTCTTTCCTCGATTTTAGCTTTTGAACGTATTGATACGCCTCATATAGCGTCGCTTCCTTTTTACGATATTTCTCTTTTCGTAACGTTAATTGTTGCTCTTCGCTTTGGATGACTTCTTCTTGTTTAGCGATGCGCTCTTGCAGCTCGTCAATGCGTTGTCGTTTCTCCTCCCATTCGTCAACGATACGTTCGTACGCTTGAATATGTTCATCGTTCGCTGCAATGAGCTGCCGTTGTTTATGCTCATTTTTTTGCAGCTGCGCTTCTATATGCGTCCGTTCATTTTTTAACGTCGCTTGCTCATGAACGAGATCAATATATTCGCTCTTTAGCCGTTCAATTTCCGCTTCCGCTTTCGGACCATAAGCTAACAGCACGTCATTTTTTTCTTTTAGCTCCGCTTGGAGCGTTTGCACCTCTTTTTGAAGTTGTTGAAGCTGTTTCTTTTTTTCAGCAATCATCGCTTCAAGCGAACGCTCGCGTTCAGCGAGCTGCGCCATCGTTTGTTCCATTTGTTGCTGCTGTTTATGCGCATGGCTTTTCCGTTCTTTTAATAATTGTTTTTTCCCTTCCATTTTTTCGAGTTCTTCGCTTACAAGCAACAACACTTGCTGCAAACCATCAATCGACTCGTCGAGTGCCGCCAATTCATGACGCAGCTCAGCAACGTGCGCTTCTTCTTTTTGTAGCGTCGTCGCTAGTTCCAGCTCCTTTTGTTCATGCAAGGCAAGCTGGGCTTTTAACGCTTCCCATTTTTCGTGTAGCTGTTCGATTTCATAGACGATTAAGCCAACTTCGTACGTCTGCAATTGTTCTTTTTTCTCGATATATTCTTTAGCAATCGACGCTTGTTGTTTCAACGGCTCAAGCTGCTGGTTTAATTCGTGTAAAATGTCTTGCACACGTTGTAAATGATCTTCTGTCTCACTTAATTTATGTTCAGCCTTTTTTTTCCTCATTTTATATTTTAACACGCCTGCCGCATCTTCAAAAATCATGCGTCGGTCTTCTGGTTTGCTGCTTAAAATTTCTTCTACTTTTCCTTGGCTAATGATTGAAAAAGCTTCACGGCCAACGCCTGAATCCATAAATAAATCGACGATATCTTTTAAACGGCACGGCTGTTTGTTAATGAAAAATTCGCTATCTCCTGAGCGATATACGCGCCGTGTTACGCTCACTTCTTCGTACTCAAGCGGCAAAAACTGATCGCTATTATCTAGCGTTAATGTGACTTCCGCTACGTTCAGCGGCTTGCGCGATTCGCTTCCGGAGAAGATGACATCTTCCATTTTCGCCCCGCGAAGCGACTTGGCAGATTGTTCTCCAAGCACCCAGCGAATCGCATCTGTAATGTTGCTTTTCCCGCTTCCGTTCGGACCGACGATGGCCGTCATCCCCGGAACAAAATCGATCGAAATGCGGTCGGCAAATGATTTAAACCCAATCGCTTCTAATCGTTTGAGGAACACATATATCCCCCTTTATCTAAAAGATATGACAACAAACAAGGCTGTCCTTTCGCACCGGATCAGCCTTGTTGTGATTGTTTTAGCTTGGCTAATGCCATTTGCGCGGCGCGCTGCTCTGCTTCTTTTTTCGAGCGTCCAACGCCAACGCCAAGCTCCTCACCGTTTAACGATACGCGCGATACGAACTCTTTATTATGTGCAGGACCTTTTTCTTGCAAAATTTTATATTCTAAAACTCCGCTGCCATCGCGTTGCACGAGCTCTTGTAGTTGGCTTTTATAATCCATCACATGAGAAAAAGCACCTTCGCGAATTTTTGGGAACATCGTTTTCCCTAAAAATTGGACGACCGCTTCCATGCCTTGATCTAAATAGAGCGCCCCAATAAACGCTTCAAACGCGTCAGCTAGCAACGATGGACGTGTTCTCCCGCCTGTCAGCTCCTCTCCTTTACCGAGTAAAACGAGCTCGCCAAACGATAGCGCATGGGCAAACATGACAAGCGATGGCTCACAAACGATCGCCGCCCGCAGCTTCGTCAGCTCCCCTTCGCTCATTTGTGGAAATTGTTCAAATAAATATTGCGAAACGGTCAATTCAAGGACAGCATCTCCTAAAAATTCAAGGCGCTCGTTGTCTTCATGTAGCCGCTTTCGATGCTCATTCACATATGATGAATGGGTAAATGCTTGCATAAGCAATTTTTCATCGCGAAAAAAAATGCCAATTTGCTCTTGAAACTGTTTAAATTTCATGTACGGTCGTTGCTTCGACATGCATATGAACCCCCAACTGTAAACGTAAAAAGCATAGAAAGCCCCGCTTACAAAACGGGACTTTGCATATTATGATAGACGGCTTTTTATGTAGTTAACTGCATCACCTACAGTAACGATTTTCTCCGCCTCTTCATCTGAAATTTCCATATCAAACTCATCTTCTAACTCCATAACAAGCTCAACAACATCAAGAGAGTCTGCTCCTAAATCTTCTTTAAATGAAGATTCGAGCGTCACTTGCGACTCTTCTACGCCAAGGCGATCTACGATAATTTTCGTTACACGCTCTAATACGTCTGCCATTTTATTCACCTCCCCTCAAGTCATTATACTGAATTATATCAGAAAATAAAACGAATTTTTACATGACCATGCCGCCGTCGACATGAATCGTTTGCCCCGTCATATAGCTTGCCCCATCTGAAACGAGAAAAGCCACGACGTGCGCAATATCTTCTGGATTTCCAAAGCGGGCAAGCGGAATTTGTTGCAACATCGCTTGGCGAACATCTTCGCTTAATTGATCCGTCATATCTGTCGTAATAAATCCGGGTGCGACAGCATTCACTGTAATGTTTCGGCTTGCGAGTTCTTTGGCCGCCGTTTTCGTCAACCCGATCACGCCCGCTTTCGCCGCAACATAGTTCGCTTGCCCAGGATTGCCGCTTACACCGACGATGGACGCTACGTTTACAATTCGGCCGTACCGTTGTTTCATCATTTGGCGCGTGACCGCTTTCGTACATAAAAAGACGCCTTTTAAGTTCGTGTTTATGACGGCATCCCATTCTTCTTCCTTCATGCGCATAAGCAAGTTATCGCGCGTAATACCTGCATTGTTCACTAAAATATCTACCCGTCCCCATCGCTCAAGCACTTCTTTTACCATGCGCTCAACCGCTTCACTATTGGCGACATCGGCTTGCACAGCAAACGCCTCGCCACCGTGTTCTACAATTTGCGCGACAACTTCGTTTGCTTTCACCTCGCTTCCTGCATAGTTGACCGCTACTTTTGCACCAAGTCGAGCTAAATGTAAAGCAATTTCGCGCCCGATGCCTCGCGACGCCCCTGTGACAATCGCTACTTTCCCTTCCATTTTCATTCCCCTTTCACCGCAGCTACCGTCGCTGTAAACGATGCTTCATCAAAAATGGAATAAACGTTGACATGACGGTTTATTTTTTTCACAAGACCGCTTAACACTTTTCCAGGACCAATTTCGATAAACGTATTTACGCCGAGATCAATCATCGTTTGAACCGATTGTTCCCAACGAACAGGCGAATACAACTGTTCGACAAGGCGCTGTTTTATTTCTATTGGATCTGTCATCGGTTGGGCTGTGACGTTTGAAATGACGGGTACATCGCTTGCTTGAAACGACAACGTGTCAAGCACAGTCGAAAACTGCTCCGCCGCCGGTTTCATTAAAATGGAGTGAAACGGCCCGCTCACTTCGAGCGGAATGACCCGCTTAGCCCCTTTTTCTTTCGCGAGCTGCGCCGCACGCTCAACTGCCTCTTTCGCACCTGAAATGACAATTTGTCCCGGACAGTTTAAGTTCGCTAATTGGACAGGTGATAATTCCGTTGCTGCTTCATCGACAACTTGCTGCAATAAAGCTTCATCCATCCCGAGCACCGCCGCCATCGTTCCTTGTCCTGACGGCACCGCCTGCTCCATCAATTCTCCGCGCTTGCGCACCGCATATACACCATCAGGAAACGAAAGCACAGACGCTGCAACAAGCGCACTATATTCTCCAAGACTATGTCCAGCTACGTAATGTGGACGAATGCCCGCTTCTTTTACTTTTTGTAAATATGCGATGCTCGTTGTTAACAATGCTGGTTGGGCATTTTCTGTTTTTGTTAGTACGTCTTGCGGCCCTTCAAAAATGAGTTGTGACAAAGACATTTGCAACCGTTCATCTGCTAGGCGAAAGATCGCAGCTACCGCCTCGTCTTTCTCTGCCCATTCTTTCCCCATGCCGACCGTTTGTGAACCTTGTCCTGGAAAAATAAATGCAATTTTCCCCATCATGCCACCTCTTATTGTTTAATTTCCGCTATCGATTGCTTTACCGTTTGTACTACTTCGTTTGCAACCATTTCTCGCGCCTGACGCACGGCGTGAAACATCGCGTGAGCATCGGATGAACCGTGCGCTTTAATGACAGGTGCGCGCAAGCCAAAGAGCGCTGCCCCACCATATTCGGCATAATCCATCTTTTGCTTCAGTTGTAGAAGTTGCGGCTTTAAAGCAAGCGCCGCCATTTTGCTGACAAATCCGCTTGTCAGCGCCGATTTTAGCATAGAAAACATGGCGATGGCCGTTCCTTCAATCGTTTTTAACGCAACGTTGCCAGTGAACCCGTCAGTAACGACGACGTCGGCTACTCCTTCTAGCAAATCGCGCGCTTCCACGTTGCCGACAAAATTTAACGATGTATGTTGCATAAGTTGAAACGCTTTTTTAGCTAGCTCATTGCCTTTTTGGTCTTCTGTCCCTACGTTTAGTAGCCCGACGCGCGGTCGTTCAACCCCGCGTACTTTTTCAGCATATGCTGCCCCCATAAACGCATATTGCAGTATATGTTCTGGACGAGCGTCTACGTTAGCACCAACGTCTAACAATACGAACCCTTTTCCATCAATCGTCGGGAGCGTTGGCGCAAGCGCCGGACGATCAATTCCATCTATCCGGCCAACAATAAACAATCCTGCCGCCATTAGAGCTCCCGTATTCCCAGCTGAAATGCACGCATCGGCGCGCCCTTCACTTACTTCATTTGCCATTAACACCATGGACGCCTCTTTTTTGCGGCGAACGGCACGAACGGGCTCATCTGTTGCTTCAATGACTTGTTCCGTATGAATGATCGATAGTCGTTCATCGTTTGTTATGTACGGGCGAATGAGCGATTCGTTCCCAACAAGCGTAATTTCGATATCGTTGAAATGCTCAATCGCCTTTTGTGCACCGATCACGACTTCCTTTGGTGCGTGATCTCCTCCCATGGCATCAATTGCGATTTTCATCATTTTCTCCATCCTTTTTAACAACGTTTGAGCGATACATATGAAATTCTCCTTGAAAAACAAGCTCTTGACCTACGTAGCTATTCACTTCGACGATCGTGCGACCGTTTTCGTTTAAATTTTTTACTTTTGCTTTGGCGACGACTCGCTCCCCTTCTTTTACCGGGCGCATAAAGCGAATGTTTGCTTTGGCGGTCAATGCTAATTCATCGTTAATGACCGCGACTGCGAGCGAGTTCGCCTGCGCAAACACGTGATGCCCTCGCGCAATTTGATTTCGTTTAAATACATGTTCTTTTTTTACATCGAAAATGGAAATCGCACTTTCGTCCAATTGCATATCGATAATTTCTCCGATCACTTCTTCAATAGGCAACGACTTCACTTCATCAGCAAATGTGCGCTCAGCGACATGTTTAATGCGCTCGCGCAATTCCGGAATCGACAGTTCAAGGCGATCAAGGCGGATCGTTTGAATGCTGACTGAAAATTTTTCGGCAAGCTGTTCGTCCGTAATAAATGGATTTTCTTCAATCGTTGCTTGCAATAGACGTTGCCGTTCTCGCTTATTTCTTCTCATCTTCGATCCACCATCCGAATTATTACTAGGTACTAATAGTAGTATATAACACCCGTACTTCCATTTCAACAACTTTTAATCTAATTTTTCGCCGTTTAAAATGCCTGATTGTTGTAAATAGTCGCGAAGAAAGGCGTATTTATCGTCATGCCAAAACGCTTGCGAATCAACGAGGCGAGCAGCGTCTTGACGGGCAACTTCTAAAATGCGATAGTCGTGAACGATGTCGCCAAGACGAAATTCAGGCATGCCGCTTTGTTTCGTGCCGAAAAAATCGCCCGGTCCGCGCAGCTCTAAATCTTTTTCCGACAGCACAAAGCCGTCGTTCGTTTCCGTCATAATGCGCATGCGTTCTTTTCCCGTTTCTGACTTCGGATCAGCGACTAAAATGCAGTACGATTGGGCTTGTCCACGGCCAACTCGTCCGCGCAGTTGATGAAGTTGGGCAAGACCGAACCGATCGGCATCGTAAATAACCATAACGGTTGCGTTCGGGACGTTTACACCGACTTCGACAACGGTTGTAGATACTAAAATATGAATGTCGTTGGCGCTAAACGCTCGCATCACTTCTTCTTTTTCTTCTGAAGATAAGCGACCGTGCATTAATCCGATGCGATATCGCCCTTTATAGTAATGAGTAAGCATCGCATGGACATCGATTGCATTTTGAACATCGAGCTTTTCTGATTCTTCAATGAGCGGGCAAATGACGTATGCTTGATGTCCTGCATCAACTTGTTTAGCGATAAATTGAAATACGCGCTCAAGCATATCGTGCTTCACCCAGTACGTCTCGATCTTTTTTCTCCCTTTTGGCATTTCATCAATGATGGAGACGTCCATTTCTCCAAATGCTGTAATGGCCAGCGTGCGCGGAATGGGCGTCGCTGTCATAAACAATACATCAGGCGATTGTCCTTTCTCACGCAAAATGCGCCGCTGCTCCACCCCAAAACGATGTTGTTCGTCCGTAATGACCACTCCAAGTTTCGCAAAATTCACGTCGTCTTGAATGAGCGCGTGCGTACCAACAACGACATGTACTTCACCAGCTGCAAGTTGCTCAAGCAGCTGCTTTCGCCTTTTTCCTTTCACCGAGCTCGTCAACAGTCGGACGTCAATTCCCATCGGCTCAAGCAGCGCACGAAGCGATTCAGCATGCTGTTCAGCTAAAATTTCCGTCGGTACCATCAACGCCCCTTGATATCCTGACAAATGGACGGCATATAATGCGACGGCGGCGACAACTGTTTTCCCGGAACCGACATCTCCTTGAAGCAATCGATTCATGCGATATGGCGATCGTAAGTCTTGTACAATTTCACGCACAACGCGCTGCTGGGCGTTCGTTAGCGGAAATGGAAGCGATTGAATAAAAGCTTGAAGCTGTTCATCAGAAAAACGATGTGCGATGCCAGGCGACTGTTCGCGACGGTATTTTTTCAACGCTTGCATTTTCAATTGGAAAAGTAAAAATTCCTCATAAACGAGCCGGCGGCGCGCTTGCTTAAGTTGTTCGTGCGAAAGCGGCATATGAATCGCCCGAATAGCATCACGTTTTGAAACGAGCCGATACGCTTGCAGCAACTCGCTCGGCAATGGGTCGACGATCGCATCGCCGTATTGTTGTAACGCGAGCGCAATCAATCGGCGCATCCCTTTCACCGTCACATCGCCGCGTGTAGAATAGATCGGTTCTATTTCTTTTTGTTGTTTCATTTCACCGACATGTAAATGTTGTACGGTGATCATTTGCCGATGTTTATCCCATTTTCCTGTCATCGTCACCGTCTCATGCAAAGCAAGCTTCTTTTTTAAATATGGCTGGTTAAAGCAGACGGCTGTCACTAAAAAACGATCGACGAGCACGCGAAACGTCAACCGCGACTTTTTTTTACTATAATATGTAAGCACTGGCTCGCTATACACTTTGCCGACAATCGTCACTTTTTCATCATGTTTTGCTTCTTCTAACGGACATATACGATAATCTTCATAACGAAAAGGGAAGTGATACAACAGTTGTTCAATTGTATCAATTCCCATGTCATGAAGTGCAGCTGCTGTTTCTTCACCAATTCCTTTGACCGCTGTGACTGCTTGTTGTAGTATGTCACTCACGTTTTTCATTCGGCTTGCCGAAAATGCTCGCTTCGAATCGACGAGCAGTCGGCGTCGCCGCTAACCCTCCTTGTGCTGTTTCTTTTAAGGCGACTGGCATCGTTTGACCGATGCGGAACATCGCTTCAATGACTTCATCGCACGGAATGCGACTTTGTATGCCGGCAAGCGCCATATCGGCAGCGATCATCGCATTCGCTGCTCCGATGGCATTTCGCTTCACGCACGGCACTTCCACTAAACCTGCTACCGGATCACAGACGAGGCCGAGCATATTTTTTAAAGCGATCGCCATCGCTTCTGCCGCTTGTTTTGGCGTCCCTCCTGCCATCTCTACGAGCGCCGCCGCCGCCATGCCTGCCGCGGAACCGACTTCTGCCTGGCACCCTCCTGCTGCTCCCGAGATTGAGGCGTTATTTGCGACGACAAATCCGAACGCACCAGCGGTAAATAAAAACTCAACCATTTGTTCGCGCGTCGGGTTTAGTTTTTCCTTCACTGCAAACAACGTACCTGGAACGACCCCAGCGGAACCTGCTGTCGGCGTAGCGCAAATCATCCCCATTGCCGCGTTCACCTCGTTCGTGGCCATCGCCTTGCTGACGGCATCTAAAATCGTCTCTCCCGATAAAAATTGACCACGTGCAATGTATTGTTGCAAGCGAGTGGCGTCGCCGCCCGTTAATCCTGAATGCGAGCGGACGCCCGCTAATCCGAGCGCCACGGCTTGCTCCATCACTTGTAAGTTTTTCTCCATTTGAGCGATAATGTCCTCCCGGCTTCGCTCTGTCACTTCCATCTCTTGTCGAATCATCACTTCTGCAATTTTAATTTGCTCCCGTTCTGCCCGTTCAACAAGTTCTGCTACATTTCGAAACATCGTCGTCTCCCCTTTGCGCCGCTTTAGTCTACAATTTTTGTTACATCAATAATATGTGGCAACGTTTTTAATTGCTCTACAATCGCATCGTCAATATTTTGGTCTACTTCAATCGTCATGAGCGCTTGTTTTCCCTTTTCTTTGCGCGACACTTCCATATGGCCGATATTGATCGCATATTTCGCCAATACGTTAGCCACGCCTGCAATCGCTCCGTAACGGTCGTTATGCATAATTAAAAGCGCAGGATGATGACCGGACAGCTTTAGCTCAAATCCATTGAGTTCAATAATTTCGATTTTCCCGCCGCCAATAGAAATGCCGACTAGTTCAAGTTCCCCTTGGTCATCACCGAGGCGGATTTTTGCCGTGTTTGGATGGGGCGGAATCGCCTCTTCTTCATGGAACGTAATGCGAATGCCTTCTTGCTTGGCGATGTGCAACGACGTTTTCATCCGTTCGTCAAACGTATCGAAGTTTAATAAGCCGCCAACGATTGCCACATCTGTTCCATGCCCTTTATACGTTTCAGCAAACGAGCCGTAAAAGAAAATGTCAGCCCAAGCTGGCTTTCTCCCAAATAAACTGCGCGCCACTTTTCCGATGCGAACTGCTCCTGCCGTATGAGAGCTCGATGGACCGATCATAATAGGACCTATAATATCAAATACGCTCCGATATTTCATTTTCCATTCTCCCCTTTGTCATCTTCATGAAAAAGAAGGGGACGTTTTCCCCTTCTACTCAATTGCAAAAATAAATGGATATAACGGCTGGCCACCGCGATGTGTTTCCACTTCGACATGTGGGAATTGTCGTTCAACAAATTGAACAACGTGGGCGATTTGTTCATCCGTCGCATCTTCACCAGAAAGAATCGTTACAATTTCATCTTCCTCGCCAATCATATGAGTAAGCAACGTCTCAACAACGTAAGCAAGCTCTTGATGAGATACGACAATTTTCCCATCGGCAATTCCCATATAATCATCTTTATTGATTGCGACACCATCAATATTTGTATCGCGCACAGCGAACGTCACTTGTCCCGTTCTGACGCGGGCAAGCGCCTCGGTCATCGCTTTTTCGTTTTCTTCTTTTGGTACGGAAGGGTTAAACGAGAGCAAAGCTGTCATTCCTTGTGGGACAGTTTTCGATGGAATGACGACAACGTGGCATGAAGCGACGGAAGCGGCTTGTTGAGCTGCTAAAATAATATTTTTATTGTTCGGCAGCACAAATACTGTTTCCGCGTGTACTTCTTCAATCGCCTTCACAATATCTTCTGTGCTCGGGTTCATCGTTTGTCCGCCTTCGATCACAGCATGGGCACCGATGCTGTGAAACAGTTCAGCGATGCCATCCCCCATCGCTACCGCAACGATGCCGTACGGGATGCGCTCTTGTTTTTTCGGCGGTTGCGCCTCTTGATGGACAATATTCGCATGCTGTTCGCGCATGTTTTCGATTTTTATGTTAATTAAACTTCCGTAACGTTGCGCGTAGGTAAGCACTTCACCCGGTTGTTCAGCGTGAATGTGTACTTTGACTAGTTCATCATCTGCAATGACGAGCAGAGAGTCACCAAAGCGGCTTAAATCTTGACGAAACGCCTCCTCGCTGAACGGGTGTTTCGCTACTTTTTCTTGCTCAAATTTCACCATAAATTCCGTACAATAGCCAAATTCAATGTCCTCAGCACTTATATGGCTTTGAACGCTACGATGATGTTCCGTACGAACAAGTTGCTCCATCGATACCGTTTCTACTTGTGCAACCGTCTCGCCTTTTAATGCGGCTAAAAACCCTTCATACACAAAGACAAGCCCTTGTCCACCGCTATCAACGACACCTACTTCTTTTAGTACAGGAAGCAAATCTGGCGTACGTTTAAGCGACGCTTTCGCTTCTTTTAACGTTT
>NZ_DAITON010000019.1:0-26539 GCF_036834105.1 Anoxybacillus sp.
CTGTTTGTCTTTTAGGGATGGAAATTAATGTAATGAAAAATGCTCATCTACAGTTAACATATTAAAAAATGCGATCGAAGTGATGCCAAAAGGCGGGACGATTACCGTGTCCGTTCAGCATGTCGACGAAGGGGTGCGCATTGCCGTTCGCGATCAAGGTTGCGGCATTCCGAAAGAAAAAATAAAAAAACTAGGCGAGCCGTTTTATACGACGAAAGAGCGAGGCACAGGGCTCGGATTAATGGTAAGCTATAAAATTATTGAAGAGCATCGCGGACGTATCGATATTGAAAGCGAAGTAGGAGTCGGCACGACGTTTTATATTACTCTACCAACGACGAACGATATGTAGTACAATAGACTTATATGTCAAGACAGCTAAAGAGGTGGATATGATGTTATTTAAACGTCTTCGTCCGGCAGTAAGCGAACTGCTTGAAAAAGGAACGGACTATTCGTTTCACGGACGGTTTGTCGATACGTTATCGTATAACCATTTTACGACAGAAGATTTCGCCAAGTTAAAACAAATTGATGAACTGATTGCCCCGCACAAGCAAGAAATGATTCGCCTTTTTTATGAAGGGTTGCAACATGTGCAGCCGGAAGCGGCGAAAACGGTGACAGAAGCGCGCATTGAGGCGTATGTAAACGCGTTTTTTACAATGGAGCGCAATCGCGCATATGTCGATGAATCGCTCCGCTTTTTCCATTTGTTGCGAAAAGAAAAAGTGAACGTCGGCAAGCTGCTCGTCGCTTTTAACCAGTTCAATTTCTTCGTTTTAACGACGCTTTTAGCGAAAGTGGCGCTAGCGCCAAAACGTTGTTTAGCGCTCATGGAAGCGTTGCAACGGGCGATTAATATCGAGCAACAGCTACTCGTGGAAGTGTATACGGAAACGATGATGGAGCAAATCGCAAGCGGCACAGCTGAACTGATGGAACAAAACGCAGAAATTATGTTTATTAAAGATTTGCTTCAAGCGCTTGATCAACAAAATAGCGACGTGCAAATGGTGACGGCGGCGACGGAAGAAATGACGACGGCCGTATCGGAAGTTGCACATGCCGCAACCGTCATCGCAGAAAAAACGACAACGTCGGTGGAACGAGCAGAAAAAGGACAACATATGATGAACGAAGCGTTTGAAGAAATTATGGAAACGTCTGAGCAATTCACTCATATGGTTGATCGCTTTGAACATTTACAACAACATTTAAGCGCGATTGAAAAAGTGATGCAGCTCGTGAACGGCATTGCGGATCAAACGAACTTGTTAGCGTTAAACGCTTCGATTGAGGCGGCACGTGCAGGGGAATACGGAAAAGGGTTTTCCGTTGTGGCAGAAGAAATTCGTAAACTTGCCGACCATACGGTGCAATCGCTCGGGGAAGTGCAACGAAACGTTGGAGAGTTGCGGACGATTTCATCAGAAGTGTCATCTGCCATTTATTCGACGTCGGCGACGATTCGTCAAGCGGTGAAACAAGCGCAAGAAGCGATGCCGCTCTTGCAAGACATCGTCCATGCGATGGGAGACATTCAAGATAGTACAAATACGAACGCAGCTGTTGTGGAAGAGCAAGCGGCAGCGGTAGATGAAATTTCTAGCCGCATGTCGTCGATCGCTTCATTAACAGAATACGTGCGTGAACTCGGTGAAAAAACAGGAAAAACCGTACATGCGCTCAGCAAAGCGATCGACCGTTTCCGTTTGAGCATGGTGAATGAAAATAGCGTGAAACTGTCTGCTAAAGCGCTTCTTCATTTGGCGAAGACGGATCATTTATTATGGAAATGGCGCATTTATAATATGATTGTCGGTTATGAGACGATTCGCCCGGAAGATGTCGCTTCCCACTATCAATGCCGACTAGGGAAATGGTATTTTGATGAACAGACGAAAAAACAGCTAGCTGGCACGCCAGCGTATGAAAAACTAGACGCCCCGCACGAACGAGTGCACGTCGCGGCAAAAAAAGCGGCGGAAGCGTACGCAAAAGGCGATAGAAAAGGAGTCGAAGCGCAACTTATTGAACTTGAACAAGCATCTGCCGAAGTCATTCAGTTGCTCGATGAACTGATCAAAAAAGTTGAAAAAGAACGAACGTTTGAAACCCACCTCGCGTAAGGTGGGTTTATTTTTTAACGATATGGGACAACGCAAGTGCAAAAATTAAAATGGCGCCTTTGACAATATCTTGAGCATAGTATGGGACGTTCATCATCGTTAATCCGTTTAACAACACGCCAATGAACATCGCGCCAAGCAGCGTGCCGATGACGTTCGGCTTGCCAGCGCCGAACACGGAAAAGCCGATAAATGCCGCTGCGACTGCATCCATTAATAATGGAGCGCCTGCCGACACTTGTCCGGTACCGATGCGCGAAGCGAGCACAATGCCGCCTAAAGCTGCAAACGCTCCGCTAATCATATAAGCATACGCGCGATAGCGATTGACTGGAATGCCGGTTAGTCTCGCGGCTTCGCGGTTTTCTCCCGTCATATAAAACATTCGTCCTGCTTTTGTGTACGTTAAAAAAAGATGAGCGCAAACGACGACGATGAGCATAAGCAAGACGGAAAAGGGGATGCCAAACAGCTCTCCTTGCCCGATAAATAAAAAAGAAGGGATAAATTTGCCCGGTGCTACCCCGCCTTCTGGAAGCGGCATGTCGTTATAAATCGAAAATCCTTTCGTATATGTGAGTTGGATGCCGTTGACGATATACATGACCGCTAACGTCGCCAACAAATCAGGCAGCCGAAGTTGAATGGTAAGAAACGCATTGCACAACCCGACGAGCACTCCGAGCAGAAGCGGAACGAGAAGCGCGACTAATAGCTCTTGGCGGTGTAAAACGAGCGCGGATGCGCTAGCGATCGTCGCTAAGCTCGCGGTTGAGCCGACCGATAAATCAAATCCATCAACAATGAACGAAAATGTCATCCCGACCGCCACGAGCGTGACGATAGAAATAGATCGTAAAATGTCGCTAAAGTTTGCGTACGTCAAAAAAGAGTCGAGCGTAGCGCTAAAAAAAGCGGTGACAGCGACAATCGCAACGATCGTTCCGTATTTATATAAAAATTTCACCTTTATTCACCTCCGCTCATATGATGAACGAGCTGTTCGTATGTCGTCTCACATGCTTTCACTCGCTTAATGAAGCGACCGTCCACCATGACGTAAATGGTATCGGCGATATGAAGTAGCTCTTGGCATTCGCTCGTCAAATAAATAATCGCCTTTCCTTCGTCGGCAAGCGAGCGAATCATCGCAAACACTTCTTCTTTCGCATGCACGTCAATGCCTTTTGTCGGCTCATCAAAAATAAAGACGTCGCTATTCGTTTGCAGCCATTTGCCGATGACGACTTTTTGTTGATTGCCGCCGCTTAAGTTTTTCGCAAGCGCAGTCGGCGAAGACGGACGAATACGTAACGAAGAAATGAGCGATGTAGCGAGCGCCCGCTCGTCCCGTTTTCGAATCCATTGCCACGTTGACACGTTAGACAATAGCCGCACCGTCAAATTTTTTTCGACCGTTTCGTTCATAAATAGCCCTTGTTTGCGCCGCTCTTCTGGAATGAGACAAACGCCAGCTTCAATGGCATCTTTTGGCGACGACCATGCTTGTTTTTTGCCGCGAACGATGCGTTCCCCTGTCGTTTCGACCGCAGCGATGATGCTTTCTGCCAATTCCGTTTTTCCCGCTCCAACGATGCCGGCAATGCCGACAATTTCCCCGCGGCGTACAGTGAGGTCGACCGTCGTTTTCGTTTTCGGAATGTATAGTTGCTTCACTTCAAAAAGCGTCTCTCCGCTTATTTCACGATGATGTTTTTGGCGCGCGTCCGCTTGCCGTCCGACCATATGGCGAACGATGTCTTCAGTTGCTAGCGACACATCGCCTTCGTAAACGACTGCCCCATCGCGCAAAATCGTCATGCGGTCGCACATGCGCTTTATTTCGTGCAGCTTATGCGAAATGTAAATAAACGCCACGCCTTGCGCTTTTAACTGTTCAATCATCGTAAACAATCGGTTCGTTTCTTCATCGCTTAACGAGGCGGTCGGCTCGTCTAAAATGATGTAGCGTGCGGAAGAAGAAAGGACGCGCGCCAGTAAAATAAGCTGTTTTTCATGAAGCGTGCACGCTTGTACGGGCGCATCGAGCGACACGTGTTCCAGACCGACGCGCGCAAGAAGCTGTGCGACAAATGAACGTTGCTTTGTTTTTGAAAACAACGGTTGTTTTTGCGCGACGATATGTTCGGCAAGCACATTTTCATATACGGACAAAGCAGGGAACAACGCGGCATCGACTTCTTGTACGACGTGTCCGATGCCTGCTCGTTTCGCATCTTTCGGTGAAAAAAACGTATGCGTCTTTCCGTCGATGTCAATCGTTCCGCTTGTTGGCTGCAACACGCCGGCTAAAATGTTCATTAACGTGCTTTTTCCTGCGCCGTTCATTCCTAAAAGGGCGTGAACTTCGCCCGGTTGGACATGAAAGTTCACGCCGTTTAATACGGTGACGTCACCAAATGAATGGACGATCTCATTCATCCGTAAGCCGCTCATTGTTTATTCACCTGTTGTTCTAACGTTTTCATCCATGGTGAAACCGCAACGTTCGATTGTCCCCAGCTTTGGATGTAGTTATGCAAGTCATTCATCGTTACGGATGTGTTTGGCAAATCGGAACGTTTCACTACATGCGGCTCAAGCGAGTAAATGTTTGGCGTTTTTTCGCCAGCAATTTTTTGATAAGCAAAGCGCACTTGTACGCGCCCAACTTCCGCTGGATCGGTAGCGGTCGTTGCGACCCATGGGCTGTTTGGTTGTTGAATCATTTGTAAATCTTCATCGCTTAAGTCGATGCCGTACACTTTAATTTCTGTTCGACCTGCTTGTTGAATGGCGCGCGTCGCTCCTTTGGCGAACTCATCCCACGTCGCAAACACCGCATCGATGTCGCCTTTGTTCGGATATTTTTTCAAAATAGCTTCCATTTGCGTTTGCGTATCTAGCGCTGTATTGGCGCTTGCGGTGCCGAATTTCGCCACTTCTTTTATGTTCGGATATCGTTTTTGAAACGCTTCATAAATGACGTGGCGCCGCTCCATCGGCGTAAAACCGCCGACCCAAATGGTGACAATTTCCCCTTCGCCGTTTAAATCTTCCGCTAACGTTTTTAACGTTTTCCACGCTAAGCTGTAATCGTCTTGGTCAATAACCGTGACGCCCGGAATGTTTAAGTCGTTGTCGAATGCGACGACGTGAATGCCTTTAGCGAGCGCTTTTTCAACAGGCGCTTTGAGCGCGTCGGCGCGTCCGTGGTCTAGTAAAATGGCATCGACGTTTTGGTTGATTGCTGTTTCAACGTATGAGGCCATCTTCGTTAAATCGTTGTCGGCGTTATAAATTTGCACGTCGCCGCCAAATTTCGCGACTTGTTCTTTTACGCCGGCGATATATTGCGATGAAAACGTGCCGATCGACATTTGCATAATGGCAGCAATTTTAATCGGCTTTTGTAACGCTTCTGGAATGTCGGCTTGTTCTGTTTCTCCTTTTGCTTCTTCTTTCGCTTCTTGTTTCGGCTGTTCGGCCGGTTTCGATACGGCGTCTTGTTCATTCGTGCACCCTGTTAAAAGGGCAAATATAAGCACGATGAGTATTGATAGTTTTTTCATGCGAAAACCTCCTCAAATAATGTCGGTAGCTTCGTTTTGTAGTCGCCAGACACGATGCCTTTTTCGGTAATGATGCCGGTAATGAGTTCATGCGGCGTAACGTCAAATGCAGGATTGTACACGTTCACATCCGGCGCGATGTTTACGCCAGCGATATGCGTCACTTCTTCTTTCGCCCGTTCTTCAATCGGAATGTCGTCCCCTGTTTCCGTCTGTAAGTCGATCGTCGATAGCGGAGCGGCGACGTAAAACGGAATGTTGAACGCGTTCGCTAAAATGGCTAAGCCGAGCGTGCCGATTTTGTTCGCTGTATCGCCGTTGGCGGCAATGCGGTCTGCCCCGACGATGACGGCAGAAATGCGCTTTGATTTCATCGTTTGCGCCGCCATATTGTCTGTAATGAGCGTCACATCGACGCCAGCTTGCGAAAGTTCCCAAGCGGTAAGCCGCGCACCTTGCAGCACAGGGCGCGTTTCGCAAGCGTACGCATGAAGCGTCATTCCTTTTTCTTTCGCTAAATGAAACGGTGCGAGCGCCGTGCCGTATCGGGCGGTAGCAATCGCCCCCGCATTGCAAATCGTCATGATGCGATCGCCGTCTTGGAACAAAGAAAGGGCATGTTCGCCGATGCGTCGGCATACGTCTTCATCTTCAACTTGAATGCAAATCGCTTCATGAATGAGCGTCGTTTTCGCTTCATTGACCGAGGTGGCGTTGGCGACGCTTTTCATGAGCCGGTCAAGCGCCCAAAATAAATTGACGGCGGTCGGGCGCGAGCTCGCTAAATAGTCGCGGTCGCGCTTTAAGTTGGCGTGAAACTGTGCTAAGTCGTTCGTTTCATACGATTTCGCCGCGAGCGCTAACCCGAAGGCGGCCGTCATGCCGATCGCCGGCGCTCCGCGTACGTTGAGCGCGACGATCGCGTCCCATACGTCTTTTATGTTTTTTAATTCTAAATATTCAGTCTTATGAGGCAATGCTTGTTGGTTTAAAATCGTAATATGTGTATCGTGCCATTGTACAGATTTCATCGTATCGTCTTCCTCCTAGCTGTTGACATGTACCGTTTGTTGTACGAGACGTTTGATAGCATGAATCGGCACATGTTCACGTTGCACGATGAGCTCGCGTCCGAGGCGAAGAGCGTGCCGTTTTGCTTCTAGCCGCCGTTCAAGTGGCAATTCGTCCAAATCAGCTACGTGCGCTAAGCCGATCGTGCGGCGAATGACTTCGCAACCAGCAAATCCGATCGCTTCGACGAGCGCATCGTTCATGATGTCGTCGAGCACGAAAGAAACGCGCGCATACGGTTCGTTGCTTTCTTGCCAACATGTTGTAAATGTGCGAACAAACACGTCCCACGTTTTTTCAATATGTGTAAAGAGCGGCTCGCGTTCGCTTTCATGGCGAGAGAGGGCGTTTAATAGTAAATTGGCAAAAAATTGCCCTAAATCAAAGCCGATCGGACCGTAAAATGCAAATTCTGGATCAATTACTTTCGTGTCATCGTCGCTTGCGAATATGCTTCCGGTATGTAAGTCGCCATGAAGCAACACGTCTGCTTTTGTTAAAAAGAGCCGTTTTAATTTCGCTGCTTCGCGCTTGAGTTCATCATCTTGCCAAAGCTGCTCGACATCAGCACGAAGCTCCGTTTCAAAGCTGTTCGTGTCGTGGTCAAAAAACGGGTCGGTAAAGACGAGATCTTCCGTAATTTTACATAGTTCAGGGTTTGTAAATTGTTGGGCGAGCTTCTTTTTTTGTTGTTGATTCATGCCAAAATCCGATGTATAAAACGCTGTTTTGGCGATAAATTCCCCAATATGTTGTGACAAGTGCGGGAACGTTTTTCCTTCGATCAGCCCGCGGCGCGCGATTTGTAAATGTGATAAATCTTCCATCACCGTAATCGCTAAAGTCTCATCGGAATAATACACTTTTGGTACATACTGAGGGACGTAGCTTGCGAACGTGCGCAACGCTTGGCTTTCGATTGTTGCGCGCTTTAATGTGAGCGGCCAGCTTTCACCGACGACTTTCGCGTACGGCAACGCTTGTTTTATGATGATGCTGTCGTTTGTCCGCTCGTTGACGATGCGAAAGACGAGGTTTAAGTTGCCATCGCCAATTTCTTGGCATGAAAGAAGCGCATCTTCTTGGAATAGCCCTAAGCGAATCGCGAGCGCGACCGCCTTTTGCTCTGTTAACGGTTCGTACATAGTGATTCCTCCCTAAATTAAGAAAAGCGTAAAGCGCCTGCCTATCGGCGAAGAGCGCACAAGCTCCACCGAGGAGGCTATTGCCGCCGCAGTGTGGAGCGGAGCGACTCGAGCCGATGGCGCTTGGAGCTAGACACTTCTCTGCTATGATAGAAAGTTTTCTTAAACAAAAAACCTCTTTCGCTGAACGAAAGAGGTTTGAAGTTTGCTTCGCACCTCTTATCTCTCAGCCTACTGCTGCAAGAATTAGCACCGTGCGCCATCGCCGGTTGCCGGGTTTCATCGGGCTCGTCCCTCCACCTGCTCTTGATAAGAGTATTTGTATTATTCGAATGTTTGTAACAATGAAAAAGTTTCGTGAATTCGCTTGATTCGAATCATACATCGCTTCATGCTCGTTTGTCAATCATTTTTTAAAAATTTTTTATACACATCTGGACGGCGATCGGTAAAAATCGGGATGCGCGCGCGCGCATGTTGCACTTCGTTTATATCAATATTCGCCGTAATGACCGCTTCTCGTTCATCCCCTTCTGCGACGACGTTTCCCCATGGGTCAATGATCATCGAGTGGCCGGCAAATTCGTTGTTCGGATCTTTCCCTGCCCGATTGCATGCGACGACGTAACATTGGTTTTCAATCGCGCGCGCCATTAACAACGTGCGCCAATGATGCAGGCGAACGAGCGGCCATTCGGCGACGACAAATAGCACTTCGGCACCTTGAAGCGCATGAGCGCGAATCCATTCCGGAAAGCGAATGTCATAACAAATGACGCCTGCGCCCGTCACGCCGTCAAGCGAAAATATGCCCGTCGTTTCTCCAGCTTGCAAATGTTTATGTTCATCCATCAATTTGAACAAATGGAGTTTACTATATTCGCTAACGACATGACCGTTTCGATCGACGACGTACATCGTGTTCGTTATTTGTCTTTCTGTCTTTTTCGCTACCGATCCGCCGACAATATGCACATTGTACGTTTGTGCAAGCGAAGAAAGAAACGTTTTTGTATGTTCGCCGTTTTCATCGGCAATATCGCCAAGTCTCGCTAAATCGTATCCTGTCGTCCATAGCTCGGGCAAGACGACGACGTCGGCGTCACAGGCAATTTGCTCCATGTAGCGCACGACGGTTTGTTTATTTTTTTCCGGTTCCCCAAAGGCAATGTCCATTTGTATACAAGCTATATTCATTCGTTTCACCTCAAAAAAAATTTTCTTTACATTTTGATTTTTACAATATATGATGTTTGACTAGAATTTCAACCTTTTTGTGAAGTAGGTGGGCAAAATGACGACATTTCCGCAATCTCATTTGTTGCAGCAACTGCCGAAGCAATTTTTTGCATCGCTCGTTCAAAAAGTACATGCGGTCATCGCTGACGGGCGAGATGTTATTAATTTAGGACAAGGAAACCCGGATCAGCCGACGCCGCCGCATATTGTTGCCGCGCTTCAACAAGCGGCTGCCAACCCGACATATCATAAATATTCGCCATTTCGCGGCTATTCGTTTTTAAAAGAGGCGGTGGCAACGTTTTATAAGCGCGAATATGGGGTAACGATTGATCCAGAAAAAGAAGTCGCCATTTTATTTGGCGGAAAAGCTGGGCTAGTCGAAATGCCGCTTTGTTTATTAAATCCGGGCGATGTTGTGCTCGTTCCTGATCCCGGATATCCGGATTATTGGTCGGGCGTTGTGCTCGCGCGGGCGCGTATGGAAATGATGCCGCTGCGAGCGGAAAACAATTTTTTGCCTAATTATGAGGAGTTTGATGAACGTGTCGTACAACAAGCGAAACTGATGTTTTTAAACTACCCGAACAACCCGACAGGCGCGACGGCAACACAATCATTTTTTGATGAAACGGTTTCGTTTGCGCAAAAATACGGCATTGGCGTCGTGCACGATTTCGCATACGGAGCGATCGGTTTTGATGGGAAAAAGCCGATCAGCTTTTTGCAAACAGAAGGGGCGAAAGACGTCGGCATTGAAATTTATACGTTCTCAAAAACGTACAATATGGCAGGATGGCGCATCGGTTTTGCCGTTGGTAACGCAAGCATGATTGAAGCGATCAATGTGCTGCAAGACCATTTGTACGTCAGTATTTTTGGAGCTATTCAAGAAGCGGCAGCGGTAGCGCTTTTACAGTCGCAACAATGCGTGCATGAGCTCGTGGCGACGTATGAATCGCGGCGCAATACGTTTATTCATGCGCTCCGTGAAATCGGATGGGACGTGCAAGCCCCTTTAGGTTCGTTTTTCGCTTGGCTTCCGGTACCAAAAGGATATACGTCCGAGACGTTTGCTGACTTGTTGCTTGACAAAGCGCATGTAGCGGTCGCTCCGGGCATCGGTTTTGGAGAACATGGGGAAGGCTATGTGCGCGTAGGGCTATTGACGAGTGAAGAACGGCTAAAAGAAGCCGCTGAACGCATCGGACGGTTGCGACTTTTTTAAAAAAGTCATTGACAAATGCGTGATGTACTGTCATAATTCGAATTAAATTTATGCAAAAAAAACGAACTGTTCAAAAAATGATATACATTGCGAATTCTTATCAAGAGTAGGCGGAGGGACGAGCCCGATGAAGCCCGGCAACCGACTTAACAGCTGTTAAGCACGGTGCTAATTCTCGCAGCAATCGCTGAGAGATAAGAAGAGACGACGGATCGAACCTCTTCTTATGAAGAGGTTTTTTATTTGTAAAGGAGTGGGAGTATGATTACCGCAACGTATTTGATTCATGATGACAAAGATGTAGCGAAAAAAGCAGAAGGGATCGCGCTTGGGCTCACAGTCGGCTCGTGGACCGATTTGCCGCAGCTTGAGCAAGAGCAGTTGAAAAAACATAAAGGTGTTGTTCAGTCAATTGAACAGCTTGAGGAAGATGAGCGGGTCAATACGTATTTCGGGAAGCGCTTGAAGCGCGCGCTCGTGCGCATTTCATATCCGAGCGTCAATTTTAGCGCCGATTTTCCAGCCATTTTGACGACGACGTTTGGGAAGTTGTCGCTTGATGGAACGATTAAACTTGTTGATCTTGCTTTTTCTGATGAATTAAAACGGGCATTTCCGGGTCCGCGCTTCGGCATGGACGGCATTCGCGAAAAGCTTGGCGTCTTTGACCGTCCGCTTGTGATGAGCATTTTTAAAGCGGTCATCGGGCGCGATTTGCGATATGTGACTGAGCAATTAAAGCTGCAAGCGCTTGGCGGCGTCGATCTCGTCAAAGACGATGAAATTTTGTTTGACAACGACTTAACGCCGTTTGAAAAACGAATCGTCGCAGGAAAACAAGCGTTACAAGACGTGTACGAACAAACAGGGCATCGGACGTTATATGCGGTGAACTTAACAGGAAAAACGTTTGAGCTAAAAGAAAAAGCAAAGCGCGCGGCAGAGCTTGGCGCGGACGTATTGTTGTTTAACGTCTTTACATACGGGCTAGATGTATTGCAAGCGCTTCGTGAAGATGACGACATTCGCTTGCCGATTATGGCGCATCCGTCGTTTAGCGGAGCGATCGCTTCGTCGCACGTGTATGGCGTCAGTTATGCGCTTTTGCTTGGGAAATTGTTGCGCATGGCAGGGGCGGATTTTTCGCTCTTTCCATCGCCGTACGGAAGCGTGGCGCTTGAAAAAAAACAGACGCTTGCGATCGCTCATGAATTAACGAAGGAAGAACCGTTTGCCCGCACGTTCCCTGTTCCATCTGCCGGCATTCATCCGGGGCTTGTGCCGCTTCTTATGCGCGACTTTGACATCGATTGTGTCATTAACGCAGGCGGTGGAGTGCACGGACATCCGCAAGGCGCTGTCGGTGGCGGGCAAGCGTTTCGCGCTGCGGTGGAAGCGGTGCTTTCTGGGCGTTCGCTTCATGAGGCTGCGGCGGAAAACGAAGCGTTAAAACAAGCGCTTGATTTATGGGGGAGCGCATGATGAAGCCGGTCATTTTTTGCGATTTTGATGGGACGATTACGTTAAACGATAACATTATTGCGCTCATGAAACAGTTTGCCCCACCGGAGTGGGAAGCGATCAAAGACGATATATTGGCGCAAGCATGTACGGTGCAACAAGGCGTCGGGCGCATGTTTTCGCTTTTGCCGACAACGTTAAAAGAAGATATCGTGCAGTTTTTACTGCGCACCGCGCGCATTCGCGACGGATTTTCTGAGTTTGTCGCGTTTACGAACGAGCGACAAATTCCGCTTTATATCGTCAGCGGCGGCATCGATTTTTTCGTCTATCCGCTGCTTGACGGGCTCGTTGAAAAAGAACGCATTTATTGTAACAGCGCCGATTTTAGCGGCGATACGATTCGCATTACGTGGCCGCATGCGTGCGATGAACATTGCCAAAACGGTTGCGGCTGCTGTAAGCCGTCGCTTCTTCGTAAACTTGCGCCAAAAGGGGCGAAAACGATCGTCATCGGCGATTCCATTACCGATTTAGCGGCAGCAAAACGAGCCGATCACGTCATCGCGCGCGACTTTTTACTTGAAAAATGCCGTGAGCTACACTTACCGCATACGCCGTTTACGACGTTTTATGATGTCATCGATGCGTTAAAAGAAAGTGAGGTGATCGCATGAAAGAGAAATGGGAAGAGCTAGCGGAAGTCAAACGAGAGCTAGCGGCGCGCGACTGGTTTATGGCGACAAGCGGCAATTTATCGCTGAAAGTGAGCGATGAGCCGCTCACGTTTCTCGTGACCGCAAGCGGAAAAGATAAGCGAAAAGAGACGAAGGAAGATTTTTTACTCGTCGGTGCGGACGGACGACCGGCGGAAGCGACGCACCTAAAGCCGTCGGCGGAGACGCTTCTTCACGTGGAAATTTACAACAAAACGAACGCCGGCTGCGTTTTGCACGTGCATACGGTCGATAACAATATCGTTTCAGAACTGTACGGTGACGAAGGGGAAGTCGTTTTTTCGAATCAAGAAATGATTAAAGCGTTCGGATTATGGGAGGAAGATGCGCAATTTCGCATTCCGATTATTCCGAATTTCGCCCATATTCCGACGTTAGCAAAAGCGTTCGCCGACCATGTTCATGAAGATGCCGGCGCGGTGCTTATTCGCAACCACGGCATCACCGTTTGGGGAAAAGATGTGTTAGAGGCGAAAAAGTTTTTAGAAGCGTGCGAGTTTTTATGTCAATATCATGTGAAATTATTGCTCATGAAACGATAAGGGGGAGTATGTATGGCAGTTATTAAAGTGCGAAATACTGGGGAAGTCATTGAAGGAAAAGAAAACGTCGCGGCGTTTTTAAACGACCAAGGAGTGTTGTATGAACGATGGGATGCAAGCAAACTTCCGGATCATTTACAAAACAAGTTTGTATTAACAGATGAAGAAAAGTCCGACATTTTAGCGACGTTTCAGACGGAAATTGAAGATTTAGCGAAGCGGAGAGGCTATAAAACGTGGGACGTCGTGGCGCTTTGCGAACAAACGCCAAATTTAGAAGAGCTGTTGAAAAAGTTTGAACAAGTGCATACGCATACGGAAGACGAAGTGCGGGCGATCGTCGCTGGTCATGGCATTTTCGTCATTAAAGGAGACGAAAAAACAGGATATTTTGACGTAGAACTAGAAGCAGGCGACGTGATTTCCGTACCAGAAGGAAATCCGCATTTCTTTACGTTAATGGACGATCGCCAAGTCGTTGCCGTTCGTTTATTTATCGATCCGTCTGGATGGGTGGCACATCCATATGAAGAAAAAGAAGGGGAATAGCACCCCTTCTATTTTTTTAGTGTGTAATGACAGCAGGAATTTGATTCATTTTACCGAATAAAACGATTGAAACAATCGAATGAGGGGTGAATGTATGTCCATTGACCACGATCGTTTGTTTAAGGAGCTCATTCAAACATTTTTTGAGGAGTTTATTCTTCTTTTCTTTCCGACGATGCATGAGCATATCGATTTTCGCCATTTGTCGTTTTTATCAGAAGAGCTGTTTACCGATGTAACGGCAGGGGAAAAGTATCGCGTAGATCTGCTTGTCGAAACGAAGCTGAAAGGCGAAGACGGGATTGTCATCGTGCATATCGAAAATCAAAGTTACGTCCAGCTATCGTTTCCGGAACGCATGTTTATTTACTTTAGTCGTTTGTATGAAAGATACCGTAAACCGATCGTACCTATCGCACTATTTAGCTATGACACAGTCCGCAATGAGCCATCTGTTTCCTTTTGGTCAAGTCCTTCACTTTCAATTTTTCACGATCGAACTGCGCAAAAAGCATTGGCGAAACTACATTCAGCAAGACAACCCGATCGCTGCTGCTTTGTTAAGCAAGATGGGGTATACTGAAAATGAAAGAGTTGAGATGAAAAAACAATTTTTACGCATGCTAGTGCGCATGGAACTAGACGAAGCAAAACAACGGTTGCTATTCGGTTTTTTTGAAACATATGTGAAACTATCAGACGAAGAAGAACAACAACTACGAAGCGAGGTGAATGAAATGGAAGCGAAAGAAAAAGAACAGGTGATGGAGCTGATGATCTCGTACGAACGAAAAGCGCTTGAAAAAGGGAGAAAGCAAGGAATGAAGCACATTGTACAAGCGATGGTGAGAAAGGGACTAGATGTGAAAGAGATTGCGTATATGGCTGAACTTTCAGAAGAAGAAGTAAAGCAGTTGATAGAAGAAGTGTGATTGTACAGTATGGTTGTTTGGATGTGAAAAAATAGAGTGGGGCAAGCGCCTCACTCTATTTTTTTGTAAACAGCACAACGCCTGCGATCGTAATGAACGAACCGATCCATTGTGCCAGCGTTAACGTTTCATCAAGCAATATGTACGCAAACAATGCGGTAAAAAGCGGATTGAAATTTAAAAACATCCCCGCTGTTGTGGCACCGACTTGTTTCACGCCGACGTTCCAAAGAAACATCGCCAGCACCGTCGCTCCGATGCTCGTATAGATGAGCGCAAGCAAAAACGAGACGTTTACGTGATGAACGGAAAAGGAAGATACAAATGGCAAAAGCCCGACGACGCCAAAGACGCCCGACCAAAACGTCGCCGCAAGCGGAGAATACCATTTCATGACCGCTTTTGCGCATGCGGAATAGATGCCCCAAACGATGACGGCAGCGATCATCCATACATCGCCGATATTGACGTGTAGCACGCGATGAAGCTGTCCGTGCGTCATAAATAAAAGCACGCCGACAAGGGAGACGGTCATGGACAACCATTGTCTCATCGTCAGTTTCTCACGGTATACGACGTAAGCAACAAGCGCAATCGCCATCGGATTTAACGTTGAGATGAGCCCGACGTGATCGGCCGATGTGTAGCGAAGCGCCCGAAACATAAGAACGTTAAATAATACGACGCCTGTCATGCCCATCGCAATAAGCGGAATAATGCCGCGTGTTTGCAGGCGAACGGACCGTTCTTTTTTTAATACGATCGGAAATAAAAAAAGAACTGCGATCGTCCAGCGCATAAACGTTAATGAAAGGGGGGAGGCGTGCGGCACGAGCAGTTTACTTGCGACAAAGTTGCCTCCCCATAGTGCGCTTGTTAATAAAAGAAGCATATAATATTTCGACATGATCCTCATCCTTTAAAACGTTTCGATTAAAAACACCATCAGCAACAATCCGATAATAAAAGCGTACGTCGACGATTGTTCGTTTCCGTCGCCATGACTTTCAGGAATGAGCTCTTTATAAATGATAAACAACATCGCGCCAGCTGCGAACGCCAAACCGTATGGAACGAGCGAGCCGACAACGGACGTTAAATAATAGCCAACGATCGAAGCGACGAGTTCAATAAGCCCTGTGCCCGTCGCCATGAAAAACGCTTTTCCTTTTGAAATGCGTTGATTAAATAAAAAAAGCGCAACGAGCAATCCTTCTGGAGCGTTTTGGAACCCGATCGCTAAAGCGATTAAGTTGCCGATTTCGCTCCCTTCCCCAGAGGCGTAGCTCACGCCGACCGATAGCCCTTCTGGGATATTATGGAGTGTGATAGCGGCAAGCACGAGCAACGCTTTTTTGTCGATCATTACGCCGCTTTCCGTATGCGCTAAGTCAATATGCGGCACCATTTTTTCAAGAAACGTCAACGTCAACACCCCAATGCATAGTCCAACCGCAAGCGAGAGAAACGTTCCTGAAGATAGCGCTTCAGGAATGAGGCCGAGCATGGACGCTGCCATCATGACACCAGCGGTAAACGCAAGCAACATATCGCGCCATTGGTGTGTGAGGGAGCGCGATAAAAATAAAATAGGAATCGCGCCAGCACCTGTTGCTAGCGCGGATAACGTACTGCCGACAAGCATGTCAAACATGTTTCCACCTCCTACTGTAAAGGAAGGCGAACGGTAATCGTCGTTCCTTTATTTTCTATACTATGAATATCGATCGTTCCTTCATGCATGTCGACGATTCGTTTACATACGACGAGCCCGAGTCCTGTTCCCATTTGCTTTGATGTGACAAACGGTTGAAACAATTTATCTTTGACATGTTTCGGGATGCCGTTGCCGGTGTCGGAAACGCTTAATATTGCCCAGCCGTCTTGTTTCGCAAGCGAAAGGGTAAGCTGTCCACCGCTTGACATCGCTTCGATCGCGTTTTTCACTAAGTTTAACACGACTTGCTTTAAATGGTCTTTACAACAGCGAATAGGTAGCGATACGCGAGCGCATTGCAACGTATACATGATGTTATGCAAATGCGCTTGCGATTCAATAATTGGATGAATGCTTAACACGATATCGTTCAAATCGCACGTTTCAAACTTTTGCGTCGTTGGTTTGCCGAGAATTAAAAATTCATTGACGATGTCGTTAATGCGTGTAATTTCGTTTTGAATGACCGAAAAATAAAGTTGTGATTCGTTATCTTTATGCTTTTCACTCAACAGTTGGATAAATCCTTTAATGCCGGCGAGCGGGTTGCGAATTTCATGGGCGGTACTTGCTGCAAGCGTGCCGACTAATTCAAGTTTTTGCGCTTCTGTTTCCATTCGTTCCATCATCGTTCGCCGCTTCAATAACGAATATTGAATAAATAACCAAACCATATGCATCGCAACAATGAACGTAAACACGTGCGGAAGCGCCGCCTGCATTCGTTGTTTGTTAGCGACGGAAGGTACGTTCGCCTCGATGAGCCACGGTGCTTGATTTAAATGAACGACGACGGTTTCTTTGGATGCGCGAAGATCGTTTGCGCTGAACAGTTCGTTTCCTTTTTCATCGTACAAGCGAAACGAAGCTTGTGGATAGATGATTTTCATGCGCTGCTTTATATAATCTGTCCGCAACGTTGCGACTAAAAAACCGATCGCACGCTTCGTTCGTTCATCAATGATCGGTGTCACGATCGTTGCCGTCTCATCGTCGGTAAACATCGGCTGCTTTGTTGCTTCTGCCAGTCGCATCGCTGAACTTGTACTTTCCGAAAAAAACGAAATGCGCTCAAAGCGAACGTCTTGTTTTTCTATTTGCTTCACTACATCGTGTATGTTTTCTTTTATGTCTGTATGTTTGCTTATCACGAGCGCCAACGTTTCAAGCCGAGCCGTCGTTTCCGCAAGAAAGCGATCTAAATCGTTTTTATGTATGTTCGCAAACATGCGCGTCTCTTCTACCTGTTGACGTTGTAGCTGTTCATCTTGCCAACGTACAATCCACACGCTCCCGATCAAACATGGGACAATCACGAGCAATATGTACAGCCACCGCCTTGTTCTCTCTCTCCCCATATACGCTCCCTCAACAAAACAAAATTCAAGGAATATTATAACATAAAGATAAGAAAAAGACGGAGAAAATGATAACCGTATTAAATAGAGTATGTTTATTGACAAGTACAGAAATATATTTTGGTTAAAAAAAACAATTTGCAAAAAAAAAAAAAAAAAAATGATACAATAAACTAGGCTTTAAAAAAGTAAAAGATTTCTAGAAGGAAGCGGATGTGAGAAGATTGACTTTTTTCGTTATTATCATGTTATACTTGATTCCTAGTAGCAGTGTTCGTGCTTATGAGCTATTTGGTGGCAAATATAGGAATCCAAACTCACTAAAATATTGGATTGATTCGTCGGTTATTCATGCTGGTTATGAAGCGAGGGCAGTGTATGGTTCGGAAGCGTTCGATAGCTCCCCACTTATTGGTACGACCAGAACGTACGATGCCTCCCAAGCTAACTATAAATGGTGGGCTAGTACGAAGGATATGGGTTCCGTTGTCGCTGATTGTATTAACTATCATGTGAACTGGTTGGGACAAGTGACTGCTTGTTGGGATTGCACATACGATAAGTCGCAGTTAAGGATCTATTTACCAGGTTTTCAAAAGTTGTCTTGGGTTCAAACGAGGGAAACAACAGCACACGAGGTCGGTCATGCTCTCGGATTGGATCATGAAGACGATGTTCGTTCTATTATCCTTTCAAAGGGTTTCCTAAATGACGAGTATCCGCAAAGTGATGATTGGAATGGAATAAATGCTATCTATTAGTGGAAAGGAAGTAGCCTGATGAAAAAGATTATTTTTCTTTTTTTTACCATTTTATTTTTGTCTGCCTGTAACAATACACAATCTGAACTAAGCAATGTGAATACAAAATATGTTCATAGTGAGTCGAAAATTGTAGACGAATACAATTATTTAGAAGAAATGGAGAATGATAGTGAAGTTATTTTGATAGGTACGAAAAAAAATGGAGAGAGTTATTTCGATAAAGATGGCGATATGGTGACGGGTTTTTACACGATAAGTGATGTTGAGATCAAAAAAGTGTTTAAAAATGAAAAGGGATACGCGTTAAATAAGGGTAATATCATAAAAGTTATGGAGAACGGAGCGTTTGATAAAAAGGCTAATACAATGTACGGTTCGGCAGGGTACCAGTTGATGAAAGATAATAAAAGCTATCTTTTATTTTTAAGAAAAAGCACGACACATGATGAGTATACGATCAAAGGTGTTTATTATGGGAAAGTGCCGTTAGATAGTAATCACATGGAATACAAGGGTGATTTGAACAATAGTAAACAAGTGAATAATAAACAAATCGAAAAATTAAATCAAATATTTGAAGAGGCAAGAAAAAAGTATAGAGAATAAAGAAGATGATATAATGTGTCCCCCGCCAAAATTGGACGGGGGTTTTGTTATGCAGATTGTTTTTGTTTCGTTTTATGTTCGCTTTGTTGTTTAAGAAGTAGCGGATAAAACAGCAAGCTGCTTGCAAGCAAGGCGACGCCGAGCAAAAATGTTTTCATATCGGCCGTTCCTGCTTTGACGAGCCAAATGGAATACATCGTCGCAAGTAGAGCGATCACACCGTCTGTCATTCGCTCTTTCATCGTCACATACGTTTCGCCTGTCCAGACGAGTTTAAGCTGGAACGTCGAGGCAATGACATACGGAACGAGGTATGATAACGTCGCAATGTAAATGACAAAATCAAACGCGGCCGCCATCGAGTTTGAAATGGTTGAAAAAATAAATAGTTGCGAAATGATGTTTGAAACAAGTAAAGAAAAGCGCGGCATGCTTTTTTCGTTTTCTTGTAAAAAGGCGCGCAAAAACAACCCTTGTTTCGCTGCTTGATACGGTACTTCTGCACTTAAAAAAATCCAGCCGAGCGTCGAACCGATTAAGCTAATTAAACCGAGCCCAGCTAACAGCTGCGATCCGATCGGGCCTAGAACTGTTCCGATCGCATCGACGAGCGGCTTTTCCGATTGCATGAGCACATCTTGTTTTAACATGCCCATGACGAGCACGCTAATGCCGATGTAAATGGTTAAGGCGATCAGTAAACCGGCGATTGTTGCGCGCTTTACGTCGCTTTGTTTGCGCGCCCGTGAGGCGAATACGATCGCTGATTCAATGCCGATAAACGCCCAAAGCGTACTTAACGCAACGTTGTTCATTTGCGAAAGAAGACCGAGCGTATGGCCAGCTTCATCGTAGCGCGGGGCAACAAACGGATCCATATAACTTTTTTCAAATGCAAACAATCCGATGATAATAAAAAGGAAAAATCCGAGCACTTTCGTTGCCGTTGCTAAAAAGTTTAATTTCCCAGCACTTTCTACCCCTTGCAAAATAATTGTATGCATCACCCATAAAAGCGACGTACAAACGAGAAACGTCAGCAAATGTCCAAGTTTTAACGTAAATGAACCGATGGAAAACACGACATGTCCGCTCGTTAAAATAGGGAAAAACGTCGATAAATAACTAGCAAACGTCGTAATGATCGCAACGTTTCCAGCGACGTTGCCGATCCAATAGCCCCAAGAAGCCATAAAACCAGATAAAATGGATGCTTTTGAACCTTTCGGAAACAGTTCCTTCGCATAAATTTGCGGCCCGCCGTTTAATTCCGGTTTACGAATAGCTAAATTTCCAAAAATGATGGCGATCGTGAGCACGCCAGCCCCTGTAATCAACCATCCGAGCAGCACGCCGGCGGGGCTTGCCGCCTCAGCAAGCGAGCGCGGAAGCATAAAAATGCCCGATCCGACCATATTGCCGACAACGAGCGCTGTCAATAACCAAAACCCGAGTTGTTGTTGTTTCATGTTCGTCATCCTTTCATTCATGATTATGGTGACGCAAGCGGTGGAAAAATAAAAAAGTGCACCCTAAGTTTTCAACGGGTGCACAATATATGACACATCCGCATCAAACTTAAGATCGATAGCTCTCCACCGCATGCGCGATGACAGTCCTGCGCCTATTCGGCAACAGGCCCAGCTTATAGCGCCAGAGCACGCTATAAACTTCGGCGACAAATCCTTTCATTCCACTTCATCGGCGTCTCTGCGCCTCGATGAAACTACTATTATTTGCCGCGACCTCTATCTCATCTTAGTTGACGAGAAAGATTTCGTATTCAATTGCCGTTTCTATCGTACAAAAATATATTCGTTCCGTCAATGAAAAAATTTTTAGCACATATGTACAACAACTGAACGAACGTATAAAATAAAAGTGAGTAATCACTCACTTCATGAAAGCGAGGGAAAATGATGGCCATTCAATTGCAACATGTTAGTAAACAGTTTAACAAAAAAGAAGTGATTCACGACATGTCGCTCGACGTGCACAAAGGGGAAATATTCGGCATCCTCGGCCCATCAGGAGCAGGAAAAACGACCGTTGTCAAAATGATTGCAGGCATTGATATGGCGACAAAAGGGACGATTCATGTGCTCGGTGAGCGCATGCCCAATTTGCAAACGATGGCGCGCATCGGCTTTATGGCACAGTCGGACGCGTTATACGGGGAGCTTACGGCGCTCGAAAATTTAGATTTTTTCGCATCGATTTACGGGCTAAAAGGAAAAAAGAAAAAGCAACGCATCGAAGACGTTTTGCAGCTCGTCCATTTGACAGACGATATGAAAAAAGCAGTCCATCAATATTCTGGGGGGATGAAACGGCGCTTATCGCTGGCGGCAGCGCTCCTTCACGAACCGGACGTGCTCATTTTAGATGAACCGACGGTCGGCATTGACCCGCTTCTTCGCCAAGCGATTTGGGAAGAACTTGAGCGCATTCGCCAAAAGGGAACGACGATCGTAGTGACGACGCACGTCATGGATGAAGCGGAAAAATGTATGCGGCTTGCGATGATTCGCAACGGGCGATTGATGGCAGTCGGCAGCCCTGACGAATTAAAGAAACAGACAGGTGCACAGACGATTGAACAAGCATTTTTACATTTGGGAGGGATGTACGCATGAGAATTCAAGCGATTGTCGTCCGCATTATTCGCCAGTTTTTCCGCGACAAACGCACGCTAGCGTTAATGATTGTTGCCCCGATGTTCGTTTTATTTTTAATGGATTTAGTGTTTAACGGCGAATCATATGAGCCGCATATAGCGATAAATTCCAACGTGCCACATCAGCTTGAAATAGCGTTAAAAGAAGCGGGAGCGCACGTGAAGACGATGACAAAAACGAAAGCGATGACGGAGCTTGACGAACAACAAATCGATGCATGGATCGAGATGGATCAAACGACTTTACGCATCACGCTTGAAGGAAGCGATCCGTCTGTCAGCAAAACGGTGCTCATGACGGTGCAACAAGCGATGCAAACGCTTATGCCGCGCACCGAGCAAAAAATCGCTGTAGAAACTGTATATATGCACGGTTCAGAAGACATGGCGCCATTTGATTATTTCGGTCCAGTATTAATCGGCTTTTTCATTTTCTTTTTCGTCTTTTTAATTGCTGGAGTGTCGTTTTTGCGCGAGCGGACGAGCGGCACGCTTGAACGTTTGTTAGCGACGCCGTTAAAACGATGGGAAATTGTCATCGGCTATGTCATCGGCTTTGGTATATTTACAACGATTCAAGCGAGCTTCATTTCTTTGTTTGCGATTCATGTGTTAAACATGATGATGGAAGGCTCGTTTTGGTATGTGCTGTTCATTACGTTTTTATTGGCGATGACCGCACTCACGTTAGGGACGTTATTGTCGGCGTTTGCGAACAACGAACTGCAAATGATTCAATTTATTCCGCTCGTCGTCGTTCCGCAAGTGTTTTTCTCTGGGCTATTTAACTTAGATACGATGGAACCGTGGCTTCGTTCGATCGGAGTCGCTATGCCGTTATATTACGGGGCAGATGCGTTAAGGGAAGTGATGATTCGCGGAAAAGGATGGGAAGCGATTTCGATTGATGTGTACGTTTTGATTAGTTTTTCGTTTTTATTTATGATATTGAATGTGTTCGCATTAAAGAAATATCGAAAGTTGTGAGGAGATAGGATGGACGAACGAAAATGGTTGTTTGATTTATTGAACGCAGATGAACACGAGTTCAGCGAAAAACAAGTAAACATTTTACAAGCCGCAATCGACATGTTTGCGGAAAAGGGATATGCAGCGACGTCGACGAGCGAAATTGCCAAGCGGGCAGGGGTGGCAGAAGGGACGATTTTTCGCCACTATAAAACGAAAAAAGATTTATTGCTAGCGATCGTAAAACCGACGCTATTTCAATCGGTCGCCCCGTTTTTAGCAAAAAAGTTTGTCAAAGATGTATTTGAAAACGAATATGAACATTACGAACAGTTTGTGCGCGCCGTTTTTAAAAATCGGTATGAATTTGTAAAAACGTATTTGCCGGCCATTCGTGTGCTATGGCAAGAGATGGCGTTTCACGGGGACATTAAAATACAATTTCAAACGATTTTTATTAACCATGTGTACGATAAATTTAAGCAAATCGTTGAGCATTTTCAACAAAAAGGAGAGCTTGCGCCGCTCCCGCCAGAGACGATTATTCGTCTGACGATTACAACGATCGCTGGTTTTTTGGCGACTCGCTTTTTAATTATGCCCGACTATTCGTGGGATGATGAACAAGAAATCGAGCGGACGATTCAATGTTTAATGAATGGATTAAAAAGAACATGATAGGTCATTTTCCTATCGTGTTTTTTTTATTTTTTTAAAAAAAGGACTTGAAAGTCAAAAAAGGTCAAATTATAATAAAGACAGAAAGATCAAATATAGTCAAAGTCAAAGGAGGTTGGTGCCTATGATGTGCCAAGTATGTAAACAAAATGAAGCAACCATCTTTTTGCATGTGCAAGTAAACGACGAAAAACAACAAGTACAACTTTGCGAAGCGTGCTATGCAAAACAAAAACAACCATTGAAAGTGCCAGCAGGATTCCACTTCGATCGTTTCGATCAATTGTTCTCCAACTTTTTCGCACCGCTGACTAACGAAGCCGTTTCCCATGTCCAACAACAAGAACAACAACCGAAACGAAACGGATGGCTTGATCAATTCGGTCGCAACTTAACGCAATTAGCGAAAGCCGGACTCATTGATCCTGTCATCGGACGCGATAAAGAAATAGAACGCGTCATCGAAATTTTAAATCGTCGCAATAAAAACAATCCGGTACTCATCGGTGAACCAGGTGTCGGTAAAACGGCGATCGTGGAAGGATTGGCGTTGAAAATCGTCGAAGGAGCTGTTCCTGCGAAACTATTAAACAAAGAAGTGTACGTGCTTGACGTCGCTTCATTAGTTGCCAACACAGGCATTCGCGGTCAATTTGAAGAGCGGATGAAACAGCTCATTGCTGAATTGCAACAACGGAAAAACGTCATCTTATTCATCGACGAAATTCACTTACTCGTCGGAGCTGGATCGGCAGAAGGTTCGATGGACGCAAGCAACATATTAAAACCGACGCTTGCTCGCGGTGAACTGCAAATCATTGGGGCAACAACGTTAAAAGAATACCGCCATATTGAAAAAGATGCCGCGCTTGAACGTCGCTTCCAACCGGTCATCGTTCACGAGCCGACGATCGAACAAGCTATTCACATTTTAAAAGGCATTCAGCCAAAATACGAACAATTCCATCAAGTGAAATATACAGATGAAGCCGTTCGCGCTTGCGTCACTTTGTCGCATCGCTACATTCAAGATCGCTTCCTTCCTGACAAAGCGATCGACTTGCTAGATGAAACCGGGTCTAAAGTAAGCTTACAAGCGATGCCGACAAATAAAGAAGCGATCGAACAACGTCTTGAACAAATAAGAAAAGAAAAGGACCAAGCGGCGCAACAAGAAAACTACGAATTGGCGGCGAAACTGCGCACGGAAGAATTGCAGCTTGAAAAACAACTGCAACAAAACGGACAAGCGGAGCAACCTACTGTTGATGTCATGCACATTCAACAAATCATTGAAGAAAAAACAGGCATTCCAGTCGGCAAACTACAAGCGGATGAACAAACGAAAATGAAACATTTAGAAGAAAACTTAGCGAAAAAAGTGATCGGTCAAGAAGAAGCGGTGAAAAAGATCGCTAAAGCGATCCGTAGAAGCCGCGCAGGCTTAAAAGCGAAAAACCGTCCGATCGGTTCATTCTTATTCGTCGGTCCGACTGGCGTTGGTAAAACAGAATTGTCGAAGACGCTTGCGGAACAATTATTCGGCTCAAAAGATGCGATGATTCGTTTAGATATGAGCGAATATATGGAAAAACATGCGGTCGCGAAACTGATCGGTGCACCTCCTGGCTATGTCGGTCATGAGGAAGCTGGGCAATTGACGGAAAAAGTGCGCCGCAACCCTTACAGCATCATTTTGCTTGATGAAATGGAAAAAGCGCATCCAGACGTTCAACATATGTTCCTACAAATTTTAGAAGATGGTCGTTTAACAGATAGCCAAGGTCGCACCGTCAGCTTTAAAGATACGGTCATCATCATGACATCAAACGCTGGTACAAACGGCCAAGGCGACTTGCTTCAACGCCTCAGCCTATACTTTAAGCCGGAATTTTTAAACCGTCTCGATGCGATCATTGAATTTAAACCGCTTGAAAAAGCACATATGCTGCAAATTGTTGACTTGATGCTTCATGAATTGCAACGTACACTTGCGGAACAACATGTCACGATGACTATTAGCGACAAAGCGAAAGAAAAATTAGCTGAGCTCGGCTACCATCCAACGTTTGGCGCTCGTCCGCTCCGCCGCGTCATTCAAGAACATATCGAAGACCAAATTGCCGACGTGTTGCTTGATGCGCAAGATGTGCGCACGATCCATATCGATGTCGAGGGCGACCGCATCGTCGTTGCAGCAGAAAAACACGAAAAGGTGTCCTAAAATATCTGGACACCTCTTTCTTTTTTAGCATTTTCTAAAACGTTTCTTCACCAAAGGCTGTACTTGACTTCTTACAACATGTTTTACAGACACTTATCAGGAAGGAATAAGCAAATCATTGATGTTTTCACGTTCTTGTTTAGGAAAGGGTATCATTTATATACTGTCATGTTGATGAACATTCAAGAAAGAAAAGTTAGATGATTTTTCCTTTCAATTGTATAGCTTTCCCTTTCTTTTTAGATGGATAAGTCCATTGAAAAGAAGTTCCCATTTGTCCTTTCGTATTTTTTAGTATGTTTTCAATGTACGTATCCATTTTTTCCATTTCTATCTCCGTCTCATTTTTAAAGACAATCATATATCTTGCCCAATGAATTTCTTTATCTCCATAGCCACCGATTCCTGCGTAAGCCCATTGTGCTAGTTTTTTATTGAGCTTTGGAAGTTCACTTTCCATTATTTTATAGAGGTCGTTATATTGTTCTTGTAACTGTTTAAAACCCCCAACTTCTTGAAGTTTTCGGAAAGCTTCTTTTAGCTTTTCATTTTCTATCCCCAACACTTCAATAAAGCTTTCAGCGGTGTACTCATGAATGGAAACATACTTTGCACTCGAGCGTTTGCAGCTAAATGTGAATACTTCTTTTGATCGCTTATTCGTTTTGATGGTAAGTTTAACATCTGTTTTTGGCTGCCCACCAGTTTCCAGTTTCTCAATTTGATTGGTTGCTTCTATCTCTATTATTTTTTCATCTAGCGATATACCGATTAAATTCAGGGTCTTCACCATTTTCTGTGATTTCTACTCAATCCTAGAAACATGTTAGCTGGATGAAATAGGTTCATCAGTCAGGATCCTTTTTCCGCATACAGACCAACGATCATACCGATAGCGGAAGAAGGGAGCGCTTAAGCAGCCTGACTGCTTGTAGTGT
>NZ_DAITON010000020.1:0-24564 GCF_036834105.1 Anoxybacillus sp.
AAAAATTCGCAAAAAATAAACTGTCGTCGATCCCCCGGAGTTTTTGCACGATTGGAGGTCGACGACAGTTGTGAAATTGTGTACAAATATATTGGATACAAAAAGCAGTCTCCAAATCGGAGGCTGCTTTTTATGCTTCTGCATTCACTTCCGCGATAATAACGAAACCGATAACGGCTGTAATGACTAGCCCTGTAATCATCCACATCATCGTTTATTCCCCCCTTACCCATTTTCTTTTATTTTACACGTTTTTGCTTTGTACGAAAACGGGGGAATTTACTGTTCGTCTTCTAATTTGCGAAAATATATGTTGGCGCGGTGAGAGAAAATGATCGATGCAAGCATAAGTACAAATACGCCTCCGATTACGAGCGGGCGCTTTGTTGCGTCGATCGCTTCTGGAATGAGTGTGCCGATATATAAAAAGGCGCTAACAGCAAATAAAACGAGACTGTATGCTTTATAGTCGCGCGCTTTTCCTAACCAATTTTGTTTTTGCTCGTCCAAACGAATCGTCCCCCTTTCCTCTTTTCAATGTATCATAGGAACGGAAAAAGGGGGCGATGTAATTTATGCCAAAGCTTGTGCTAAATCTTCTATTAAATCGTCGACGTCTTCTAATCCGACGGAAATGCGAATGAGGCCATCGGTAATGCCTAGTTCATCGCGGCGTTCTTTCGGGATGGAAGCGTGCGTCATTTTCGCTGGGAGGGAAATTAAACTTTCCACCGCTCCTAAACTTTCCGCTAACGTAAAGTAGCGGACGCGCGTCAACAGTTGTTCCGCTTTTTCGGCGCTCCCAACGTCAAACGACACCATTCCGCCAAAGCCGCGCATTTGTTTTTTCGCTACGTCATAGTTCGGATGGGACGGGAGACCAGGATAATATACGCGCGTAACAGCTGGATGGTTTGTTAAAAATTCAACGATTTTGCGCGTATTTTGTTCGTGCTCTTCCATGCGAATGCCAAGCGTCTTTATGCCGCGCATGAGCAACCATGAATCTTGCGGACCGAGAATGCCGCCGGTCGAGTTTTGGATAAAATGAATGTCATTTGCTAGTTGTTCGCTATTGACGACGACAAGGCCAGCGACGACATCGCTATGGCCGCCTAAATATTTTGTTGCACTATGAATGACAATGTCAGCACCGAGGGCAATTGGCGTTTGCCAATACGGTGTGCTAAACGTATTATCGACGATCATTAATAAGCCGTGACGTTTGGCGAGCGCTGATGCCCCTTGTATATCTGTAATTTTTAATAGCGGATTCGTTGGCGTTTCAATATAAATCGCCTTCGTGTTTTGTTGAATGTGCGCTTCAATGTTTGCTAGGTCGCTCGTATCGATAAATGTTGATTCAATGCCGAGGCGGTTTAATACTTTCGTCATGACGCGGTATGTGCCACCGTATACGTCATCTGTTAAAATGACATGATCACCGCTGTTGAACAACATCATAACTGCGGTAATGGCCGCCATACCTGAACTAAACGCAAAGCCAGCATATCCTTCTTCCACATCTTTAATGAGCTGCTCTAACGCATGGCGCGTCGGGTTGCCTGTGCGTGAATATTCATATTCTTTATGCACGCCGACCGCTTCTTGTTTATATGTGCTCACTTGATAAATCGGAACAGAAACAGCCCCTGTATGCACATCTCCAGCAATGCCACCATGAATGAATTTCGTCTTTCTTCTCACGTTACATCCCGCCTTCGTAAATATGTTTACTTAAATACCGTTCGCTACTATCTGGAAACACGACGACAATGTTCGTTCCTTCTTTCGCCTGTTCCGCCTCTAATAACGCCGCATGAAACGCCGCACCAGACGAGCTGCCGACTAGCAAGCCCTCCTTTTGCGCCAGCTCTTTCACGCGCTGAAACGCATCATCGTCACGTATCGTATGAATCGCATCAAAATAGCTCGGATCCATATACGTCGGTAAAAACTCCATACCGATGCCTTCCGTTCGGTGCGGACCCGGTTTTCCACCGTTTAAAATCGAGCCTTCTGGTTCTACGACGACCGTTTTCACACGCGCATTTTTCTCCTTTAAAAATTGTGCCGTTCCCATAAATGTACCGCCTGTTCCTGCGCCGGCGACAAATACGTCAATGTGTCCGTCCAGTTGCTCCCAAATTTCTGGCCCGAGCGTTTTATAATACGTGCGCGGGTTCGCTGGATTAGCGAACTGCTGTGGGCAGTAGGAGTTTGGAATTTCAGCCGCCAACTCTTTCGCTTTTCGGATCGCTCCTTCCATCCCTTCGCTCGTTGGGGTGTTGATTACTGTTGCGCCAAGCGCGCGCATCAGTTGTTGTTTTTCGATGCTGAACTTTTCGGGGACGCAAAAAATGACGCGAATGTTTTTTCCGATCGCCGCAAGCGCCAGTCCAATGCCTGTATTTCCTGCCGTCGGTTCAATAATCGTTCCGCCTTCTTTTAACTTGCCTGTCGCGAGCGCATCGTTTAACAATTCTTGGCCTAGACGATCTTTGACGCTTCCGCCCGGGTTAAAATATTCTAATTTCGCAAATATGCGCACCCCTTTTGGCAGCGGAAATTGCGTAATTTCAACGATCGGCGTCTGTCCGATTAATTCATGCACGTTTTTCGCTACTTTCATGATGTAACCTCCCGAAAGATAAAAAGAAGGAGAGGAAAACTCTCCTATTTGTTTAACTCGTTCACCATTAATTGAACAAGCTCAGAGGAATGAAGGGCTGCTTTTTGTAAAAATTGCTCAAACGACACGTTCGACTGTTTGCCGGCGATGTCCGATAAAGCGCGAATGACGACGAACGGTACACCAAACTGATAGCATACTTGCGCAATCGCAGCCGCTTCCATTTCCACAGCATATAAATCTTCAAATTGTGTGCGCACAAAGTCAACGCGCGCTGGATCGTGCATAAAAGAGTCACCTGTTGCAATGAGCCCTTTCGCTACTTGAATGTCGCGAATGTGCGCAGCGCTCGTTTCAGCTGCTTGCACTAACCGCTCATCTGCCGCATAGCGCGCCGGCATGCCCGGCACTTGTCCGTACGCATAGCCGAATGCGGTCACATCTACATCATGATGAACAACTTCGGTTGAAATGACAATATCGCCAACGTTTAGCGACGGCGCAAAACCGCCAGCTGAACCTGTGTTAATGACGACATCCGGCGCAAACCTCTCTAACAAAATCGTTGTTGACATCGCCGCATTCACTTTACCGATACCTGATTTTAATAAAACGACGTTTGCCCCGTCTAATGTGCCGCTATAAAATGAACAATTTGCCACCGTTGTTTCTGTTCGGTTCGCTATTTTTTCTCGTAAAATGGCTACTTCTTCTTCCATCGCTCCAATGATCGCTATGTTCATCGTTTCAACCTCTTTCACTTATTGTTTGACAGCCTCCATCAACCAAACGAAGCGATTCATCGGCGTAAATGTGACCGTAAAACCGTGTGTAGTAAACATGCGGTCAAGGGCTGGAATCGTCGTATAATATTCGCGCTGTAAGTCTTCCGCTAAAGCGACGAATCCTTTTTGTTTCGCTTCTGCGATCATCGCCTCATACGCCTCGCGGTCAATAAACGCTGTATCAGCAAACACTATTTTACCACCTTTACGGAGAAGTGCGCTATATTTGCCGATCGCTTCTTCTTTTTCTTCATCGGTCAGATGGTGAAACGCATATGTGCTTACAATCGTATCAATCGGTTTGCTCGGCAACGGAAACTGTAAAAAGTCCCCGTCTTCAATCGACACATTTGCGAGCTTTTCTTTCGCAAGCTCGCGCATCGGTGCAGACGGCTCAATGCCATATACCGTTTTGTTCGCTTCAATCAATTTTTTCGTTAAATTTCCTGTGCCAACGCCGAACTCTAACACGACGTTGCCGCTTTTTTCAACGACTGTATTTAAAATCGTCTCATATCCGTCAAATACGTCACGATATTGCTCATCGTGCCCGTATACTGACGAATCGTACGACTGTGCCCACGTTTCAAAGATGTCTAAAAACTCGCGTCCCATGATGTCACACTCCATTTAAAAGTAATAATTCCTATAAGTATAGTATGAATTAAACGTGTTGCTGTTCTCAATCTATCACATTTTTTGTCGATGTTCAATGGAAATGTGTTAAACTACGGATAGAAAGGAGGAAGACGATGATCACATTTGATTTAATCCAAGATAAAGTAGAATGTTTTGAAGCGACCGATTTAGCGACGTTAGAGAAAAAAATCAATGAACAAATTGAACATAATAAAGCGATTTTACTTGAGGTACATCACGTATCATATCAAATGCAACGATTAGAAAACGGACAGCTCCTTTATAGCGCGCTCGTGCATTTTAAAGCAAAAAAATAGAGCGTTACGGACGACGCTCTATTTCTTTTAGTTGTTGCACTTTCGTCGGCTTCCAGCCTTCATTCGTTACCCATTCGATAAATACTTTATAATGTTCCGTTTTATCTTTTTTCGAGACGGTAGCAACCGCATGATTCGGGCTTCCCCCATTTCCGATAAACCAAACGATAAGATCGGACGAAGAAATGCCTGTCGCATAACTAATAGCATCGAGCATCTCTTTCCAATCGACCGAATTTTTATCGTATTGTGTCACATGTGGCTCAGATTGGGTCGTACCGATCGGCTGCCATGTCGAATTGACGATTTCACGAATCACGTTTGAGTTTGGATCATCAACAACCGTTTCCTCGACTTGTTCCTTGTTTTCTTCTTGTTCTGTTTGTTGTTCAGATGGTTGTTGTTCGTTTGTTTCTCGCTCGCTCATTTCGACTTCAACCGGTTGCGGAGAGGCGTTCGTCTCCTTCACCGGACGGTCGTTGGCAAACAGCCATTTCCAGCCGAAAAATAAAATGAGCGCGAACACAATCGTAATGAACGTATTTAAGATGCGGTTTACTTTTCTTTGTTTTGAACGTTTCGCAAAACGGCTGCTCACTCTTCGTTCCTTCCTTTCTGTTCTAACTCGTATGTTGCCCGAACGATATCGGCAAAAATAGCGTTTGTAGCTGAGGCAGATGACGTTGTTTCTAATTGTACCACAACGAGCGCGTATTTTGGACGATCAGCCGGAAAATAACCTGCAAACCATTTGTTCACGATCCCTTCTTTCCCCGTTTGTGCCGTTCCCGACTTTCCAGCTACCGAGTAAGGCAATGATTGAAACGAACGCCCGGTGCCTTCTCGGTGCGTGACGACAAGCCGCAAAAGTTCTTGTAATTGTTCAACCGTCTCTTTCCGTAACGAATCCGTTGTCAGTCGCTGCTCAGCAAAGGTGAAAAACGTCGTTCCATTTTTATACATCATTTTTTGGGCCACACGCACTTGTTTCGCCTCGCCACCGCGCGCAATCGTCGCCATCATATTCGCCACCGCAAGCGGTGAGAGGCGCACATCTTTTTGCCCAATGGACGTTTGAGCAACGGCAAGGGGAATTTTTTTATCCCGTTCATCGATCCAAATCTTTCCTTGTTTCTCTTCACGAAGCGGACGAAATGATGAAAAATGATACACATCCCCTTCCCAGCCGACGCGCGGAAGCAAACCGAGTTTTTGTGCATATATATCAAACATCTTTTCGTCTATGGCGATTAGCTGCTTTCCTAACTCGGCAAACGTGTTGTTACAGCTAATTGCAAAACTATCTTCAAACGTGCGCGTTCCTTTCTTTTTTTCTTCCGGTTCGCCGTTAATTTTTCGATTGCAGTTAAACTGCTGTCCTTGGACAAGCCCATGTTCAAGCGCCGCAGCGGCAACAACAACTTTAAAAATGGAGCCTGGCACGTGAGGGAGTAGCGCTTGATTTTGAGCGGCATTGTTTGCATACGGATCTCGCTCGTCAATCGCCGGGGCGCTAACGAGCGCAACGAGATCGTTCGTTTCAATATCAAGCAAGACGACAGCACCTTTTTCCATATGATGTTGTGCAACGATTTGTTCGACACGTTGCTGAAGGGAACGGTCGATGGTCGTCTGCACGGTAATTGGATAAAACGGATTTGCTTGTTCTGTATATTTCACATCCATGCCAAACAGCGGTTCACCACGCGCATCGACATGATACAATAGCTTTGCTTCTCCGTCTGGAATTAAAAATTCATCAAATGAGCTTTGCAAGCCAGATACGCCAATTTTCATATTTGGCGATAACTTTCGCTCTCCGTATCGTTCTTTTAGCACCTTTTCGTTTTGGCCGAGCAGCCCAATCAAATGTTGAGCATATTTTTCTTTCCGTTCGATTTGCTTATGCACAGCAATAACGCCCGGAATGCGCATCTCATTTATCCGTTCCATTTGCCACGGCTGAAGTTGGACAGGCTGTTGACCGTCATGTAAAATGATTGGTCCTTTCGCTTCTTCTAGCTGTCGCTTGATCGCTTCTTTCGGTAACGAAATGATCGTTGCGATGTCATCGATTGGCCAGTCGATTTTTTTTAAAAACGGAAATAAAACGAGCGTTGGGACGTATGCATACGTCAGCGGCTCACCGTTTCGATCGACAAACAACCCTCGTCCATCATCAATGACAAGTTGTTGCGTACGTTGGGTGACGCTTGCTTCAATTAAATTTACACCGTGAAATGATTCGGTACTAATGAGTTGTAGTTGAACGAGTCGTCCCATTAATGCGAATATACATAGTTCAACGATCGTTAATATGATGATCATTCGTTTTTTTACCATAAAAAACACCTCGTCTTCATTGTCGACGAGGTGTTGTCTTTTAAAACCTATTTTACAGCAATGATTTTTACAACCATATCGCCACCCGGCGTATGAACTGTCACTTCTTCACCGACGCGGCGACCGATCAATGATTTGGCGATCGGAGAGTCGTTCGAAATTTTCCCTTCAAACGGATCAGCTTCCGCGCTCCCGACGATCGTATACGATTCTTCTTCTCCGTCTGGAAGCTCAATAAATGTTACCGTTCTTCCAAGCGATACGATGTCCGTCGTTTCTAAATCTTCTTCAATAATTTTCGCATTGCGAATCATATTTTCAAGCATTTGAATGCGTGATTCAACGAATGCTTGTTCATCTTTTGCCGCATCGTACTCCGAGTTTTCCGATAAGTCGCCGAAGCTGCGCGCAATTTGAATGCGTTCAACCACTTCTTTACGCTTTACCGTTTTTAAATATTCAAGTTCTTGTTCGAGCTTCTCCTTCCCTGCTTTCGTCATTGGGTATTCTTTTTCCATTGACATGTAAACCACTCCTTTTTATTTATGTACGGAAAATGTACGAACGATCTGTTCGTACAAAAGACAAAAAGTTTACATATTATCTATGCTATGGTATTACAAAATAGACTTTTGTTCAAGAATCGTTTGAATTTTTGTAACCATTAAATCGATGGCGACATGGTTATGTCCGCCTTCTGGAATAATAATATCGGCATATCGCTTCGTCGGTTCAATAAATTGATTGTGCATCGGGCGCACGACGTTTACATATTGTTCAATGACCGACTCAAGCGTACGACCGCGTTCTTTCATGTCGCGCAATAAGCGGCGAATGATGCGAATGTCAGCATCGGTATCGACGTACACTTTAATATCCATTAAGTTGCGCAATCGTTCGTCTTCTAATACAAGAATACCTTCTAAAATAATGACATCTTTCGGTTCGACGCGAATAACTTCGTTTGAGCGCGTATGAAGCGTATAATCGTATACAGGCTTATCAATCGGCTCGTAATTTAAAAGTTTGTTAATATGCTCGATGAGTAAATCGTTATCAAAAGCGAGCGGATGGTCGTAGTTCGTTTTTAAACGTTCTTCAAACGGTAAGTGGCTTTGATCTTTGTAATAATAATCTTGCTCGAGCATTAAAATAGAATGTCCTTGAAAATGTTCATAAATAGCCTTCGTAACGGCCGTTTTCCCCGAACCGGAGCCGCCAGCGACCCCGATGACAACCGGTTTCTTCCTCATGTTAGCGCCCCTTTCTCATCATGTTGTATGGGAAAACTTCGCGATCGACTTTAAAACGAACAATTTGAAGCGGATGGCGAGCAGCATCAAGCTCATTTCCTTCCTCATCCCAAATCGTTTCAATAACTTGTGTAAAGTTTTCAATCTCAGGACCGAAAAACTCAACTTCATCGCCCGGTTTGAAGAAGTTGCGTTGTTGCAACGTCACGATGCCTGTTTCTTTATCATAATCAAGCACAAGTCCGACGAAATCGTACGTCGTCTTTTTACTATGAACGCCAAACATTTGCTCTTTATAACCCGGAACACCTTCAAAAAAGGCTGGCGCTGTGTCACGGTTCGCGCATTTATCAAGCTCATCTAGCCACTCTTTGCGAATGACGAAATTGTCAGGATCTGCACAATATGCATCAATCACTTTACGATACACGCTCGCAACCGTTGCGACGTAGTGAATCGACTTCATCCGTCCTTCGATTTTTAAACTATCAATGCCAAGCTCAATCATTTTCGGAATCGATTGAATTAAGTTTAAGTCTTTCGGGCTCATCGCAAACGGATCATCGTTTTCATCAAATAATGCGATGGCGCGGTCACCCTCGAGCTTGTACAAATCGTAATCCCAGCGGCACGACTGACAACAGCCGCCGCGGTTCGAGTCGCGCGCGGTCATATGGTTACTTAATACGCAACGTCCGGAATACGCAATACACATCGCACCGTGAATAAACGTTTCGATTTCAATGTCGACTTTTTCTTTTATTTCGCGAATTTCTTCCGCGCTTGTTTCACGAGCTAAGACGACCCGTTCAAGCCCTTCTTCTTTCCAAAATTGCACCGCTTTCCAGTTCGTGAGCGACTGTTGCGTACTTAAATGCACCTCTAACTTTGGTGCGACGCGGCGCGCGGTTTCAATAATGAGCGGATCAGCGACAATAATGCCGTGCACTCCAACGCGCTCTAGCCCGCGCAAGTACTCTTCTAGCCCCGGAATGTTTTCGTTATGTGCGTAAATGTTTGTCGTCACATAAATTTTCGCTCCGTATTTGCTTGCAAATTGCACACCTTCCGCCATTTCTTCAAGCGTAAAGTTGTCGGCATTGGAACGAAGACCGTATTCTTGTCCGCCGATAAAAACAGCGTCCGCTCCGTAATGAACTGCCACTTTTAGCTTTTCTAAGTTGCCGGCTGGAGCGAGCAGCTCGGGCTTTTTCACAATGACACGCTTTCCATTAATGATTTGTGAGATGCTCACACGTCTCCCTCCTTTTCATTTAATATACCGTTTCTTTGAAGAAAAAGCCGGTGTCTAACGGGCGATGTTGCGGTTGAATCGCTTCAATTTCTGCAAACAACTTCGCTTTTTCTTCTTCGTATTGTTCGCGATGTTCTACGCATAAATCAATGGCGCGGCGATATTGTTTCGTTACTTCGGTAATATACTCTGGCTCATGAAGCACGCCGTCAATTTTAAAACTATCGATGCCCGCATCAATCATCTCTTCTAATTCATCAATAATACAAATATCGTTCGGACTCATAATATGCGTGCCGTTTTCATCTTCAAAAATTGGATAGCGATTATCGCGTTCTTTATCATATAAAAAGAGCCCTTTCGTATATTTCATTTGTTGTACTTCCATAAACTTTCCTTGATATTCGAAATAGTTGCCGATGAGAGAACGTTTCGATTGGAACATGCACGTCATACCGTGCACCTGCACTTCGATTTCCACTTCGGCATGCTTTTTTATATCAATGATTTCTTCCATATTTAACTCGCGCGCGAGAACGGCGCGTTTTGCTCCTTTTCGTCCCCAATAGTTGCACGCATACCAGTTTGTCGCTGTCGTTTCCGTATTCCAATGAAGCTTCATATGCGGCGCGACTTCACGTACCGTCATTAACACAGCTGGATCACCAAATACGATCGCATCGACTTGTTGTTCCGCTAAAAAGCGCACATAATCACTTAATTCGTCCACTTTATCGTTATGAAAAAGAGCGTTCATCGCCACATATACGCGTACACCGTACTTTCGTGCCACGTGCATCGCATCGACGATATGTTGTCGGGAAAACTCCCCTGCTAAACGCAAGCCGTACCGCTGTTCACCAATAATGACGGCGTTTGCTCCCGCTTGAGCGAGCTGTTCCATATGAGCGACGCTCGTTGGTGTGACAAGCAATTCTGGTTTTTTCATTTTATTCACCTCGTTTTCTTGATATCGCCATTCCGTCACCGATCGGAATGATGACCGTCTCATAACGCGGATGCGCCATAAGCCATTCGTTATATGCTTGAATTTTTTTAATGAGTTGGCGAATACGTTTTTGTTCCACTCGTTCGTCTAAAGCGACAAGCCCTTTAAACAAGACGTTATCCGTTATAATGATGCCGCGTTCTGTTAAAAATGGCTCGTACAACTCAAAAAAGCGGCGATATTGTCCTTTTGCCGCATCAATAAACAACACATCAAACGGGGCATATGTTTTCACTTCATCGCTCATAGCGAGCGCATCGCCAAATAACAACGTAATTTGCCCTTTCGTATTCGTTTGCTCCGTGTAAGCGAGCGCTTGGTTATAGCGCGCTTCATCTCGCTCGATCGTGACAATGTTCGCATTCGGTAGCGCTTTTGCCATCCGAATAGCAGAGTAGCCAATAGCTGTGCCGATTTCTAATATGCGCGCCGGTTGAATAAGTTTTAATATGTGCAACATCGTCTCGATGCTCAGCGCATCCATAATCGGAACTCCGTGGTCGCGCGCATATCGTTCCATAGCCACGATCGCTTCATCTTTTTCTGGAAGCAATGATTCAATATATTGAACAATTTCCTGATTTACCAACGAACCGTCCTCCTCGTAAAAACAAGAGTTCAAACGAGTTGAACTCTTGTTTCATCACGATCCATAACTTTATATATACTATCATAATTCAAAACAAAATGCGAACGTTTTATTGCTTTCCGATATATTTTGCCTTTTCCCGATTGTGTTCGTCAAGCGTTTTTGTAAAAATGACATCGCCCGCTGGCGTTGCTAAAAAGTAAAAGTAATCCGTTTCCGCTGGATGAAGCGCCGCATGAAGCGACATTTCGCCTGCGTTTGCAATCGGCCCTGGCGGAAGTCCTTTATACATATACGTATTGTAAGGCGAGTTTACTTCTAAGTCTTTGTAGTATACACGCGATTTATGCTGTCCGAGCGCATATAAAACGGTCGGGTCCGTTTGAAGCGGCATTCCTTTTTCAAGACGATTGTAAAAGACGCTGGCGATTTTTTCACGATCCGCCTTTTCGGTCGCCTCTTCTTCAATTAAAGATGCCATCGTCAATAGCTGATGAACAGTCATGCCGCGCGCTTCCATATCTTCTGCATATTTCGCTAACACTTCTTCCGTTTTAGCAATCATCGTTTCGATTATTTCTTCAAGCTTTGGTTTTTCTTCTGTAAACGAATATGTCGCGGGAAATAAATATCCTTCGAGCGCATAACGAATATCTTTGTTCAACATATCAGCCGTTAAAACGGTAGGATATTTTTTCATCAACTCTTCAATGTACGTACGATTTGTTAATTTCGCCATCACGTCTTGCGAGGAATAGCCTGTTTTTTGCGAAATAATCGTCGCAATTTGCGTCAGCTGCTTTCCTTCTGGAATCGTTATTTTCAGCTTCGCTTCCTTCACGACTTTTCCTGTTTTCAGTTGTTCGGCAATTTCTCCTAACGTCATCGCTTTTGTAAACGTATAACGGCCGGCTTGAAAATCGGCATGGTTTTTAAATTTTACGTAGTAGCGAAAAATCGTTGCATCTTTCACTACGCCGTTTTTTTCTAATATGTTGGCAATCGTATATACGGATGAGCCGATCGGAATGTCTACTTGAATAGGTGTTTGGTCATCTGGATCGACTGGCTGCAACGCGGAACGAATATATACAAACAAGCCAATGCAAGCAACAATCATAAGGAATAAAAGAGGTGCAGTAATATATAAAACAATTTTTCGCACCGTTTTCGCTTCATGTTCTTGTAACATGCGTCATCCTCCCCTCACTTTTGACATTATACTACAAATGAAGACATGACATAAATAAAAAAAAGAAGCTGACGTGCAGTCAGCTCCTTATCCTTCCATCTCTTCTTCGTCTTCTTCCTCGCCGAGGAACGTGTTTAACATTTCTTCAATCATATCCCATTCTTCTTCTGTTTCGATCGGCTGCAGTTCTCCTGCTTGTCCGTCTTCTCCTGGAATGAAAGAAGAAGCATGAATTTCAATTTCGTCGTTGTCATCTTCTTCTGCACCGATTGGATAGTACAACACGTAAGATTTTCCAAACTCTTCAGATTCAAATGTAAACAATACTTCGCAAAGTTGCTCGTTGCCGTCTTCATCGACGACCGTAATGTGTTTTTCACCGTGTTCCATCATGTTCACCTCAATTGTTTATTGTCTAAATACGACTGTAAAATCATCACTGCGGCCATTTTGTCAATGACTTGCTTTCGCTTTTTTCGACTGACGTCCGCAGCGATCAACATCCGTTCTGCCGCCATCGTGGATAATCTCTCATCCCATAAGACGACAGGGAGTGAAAACGTCTGTTTCACTTGTTCGGCAAAACGTTTTGTCGCCTCACCACGCGGTCCGATCGTACCGTTCATATTTTTCGGAAACCCGATGACGATTTCTTCGACCGCATATTGCTCAATGAGCTGCCGCAAACGGTCAAAACCATACTGCCCGCTTTCTTCATCAATGCGGATCGTCTCGATGCCTTGGGCTGTCCATCCTAACTCATCGCTTACGGCAACGCCGAGCGTTTTCGTTCCAACATCTAACCCTAAAATACGCATGTCGCTATTCCTCACGATGTGTTCGTAAATAAGATTTCACTAATTCTTCAATTAATTCGTCGCGATCGACTTTGCGAATTAAGTTTCTGGCATCTTTATGACGCGGGATGTAAGCTGGATCACCAGACAATAAGTAGCCGACAATTTGGTTAATCGGATTATACCCTTTTTCTTGCAATGCGTCGTATACGGTAAGCAACACTTCCCGAACGTCGACGTCCATCGGTTCTTCTGGGAAGTTAAATTGCATCGTGTTATCAAACGATCCCACCGTTCTTTTGCACCCCACTCTCACGTTCCATGAAATCTGGTATATCCATCCTTACATCCATTGTACACGATTTCCATCGTTTATTAAACAGATTTTACCCATTGTTCGACAAATTTAAGTGCTTCGTCTACTTTATTCGCATCTTTTCCACCTGCTTGCGCCATATCCGCTCGGCCACCGCCACCGCCGCCGCAACGCGTCGCCACTTCTTTAATGAGCTTTCCTGCGTGATAGCCGCGGTCGATTAAATCGTCTGTTACACCGGCAATTAAGTTTACTTTATTTTGTTGTACAGAAGCAAGTACAATGATTGCCGATCCTAATTTTTGTTTTAAATCGTCGACCATCGCACGCAAGCCGTTCATATCTACGTTATTGACTTTGTTTGCGACAAGTCGAATGCCGTTTACTTCTTTCGCCTCGTTTACTAAGTTTTCTGCTTCCATATGGCTTAAACGGGCAGAAAGCGATTCGTTTTCTCGCTGTAATTCACGCATATCGTTCATTAACGTATCGATGCGCGTTAATACGTCTTTCGGGTTCGTTTTTAGTTTTTCCGCTGCTTCTTTTAATAATGCAATTTGATCGTTCATTAAACGATACGCCGCTTTTCCTGTCACCGCTTCAATGCGTCGTGTACCAGCGCCAATACCGGACTCTGAAACGATTTTAAATAAACCGATTTCCGCTGTATTTTTGACGTGGCAGCCGCCGCAAAGCTCTAAACTATAATCACCCACTTGTACCACGCGTACGATGTCGCCATATTTTTCTCCAAATAACGCCATTGCTCCCATCGCTTTCGCTTCATCAAGCGGCTTGTAGTCAATGACAACAGGGATGTTTTTCCAAATTTGTTCGTTAACGATTGCTTCAATTTGCTCAAGTTCTTCTTGTTTCACTTGGCCGAAATGAGTAAAGTCAAACCGTAAACGATCAGGCGCAACGAGTGAGCCTGCTTGGTTGACATGCACGCCAAGCACATCTTTTAATGCTTGATGCAACAAATGCGTTGCTGTATGGTTTTTTACAATATCGACGCGCGCAGCTTCATCGACACGCGCTGTATACGTGCCGTTCGTTTGAATGGTGCCATGTTCAACGACAATATGATGCAAATGTTGACCGTTTGGCGCTTTTTGTACGTCTTTCACGTACGCCTTTCCTGTTTCCCCTTCAATCCAGCCGCGGTCGGCAATTTGTCCACCGCTTTCTGCATAAAACGGCGTTTCACGCAACATGATTTGCGCCTCTTGCCCTTCGCTTACTTCGTTTACAAGTTGACCGTCTTTGACGATCACTTCAACAACAGACGAAACAGAAAGTTGATCGTAGCCGACAAACGTACTTTGTACTTTAATATCGCCTAATACGCCGCCTTGTACTTGCATCGAATCGACATCTTGACGAGCTGCACGTGCGCGCTCGCGTTGACGTTCCATCTCGCGTTCAAAGCCGTCATGGTCAATTTTCATCCCTTCTTCCGCCGCGTACTCTTCCGTTAATTCAACAGGGAAACCGTACGTATCGTACAAGCGGAATACGTCTTCGCCGCTAATCGTATCGCTGCCGCGTGCTTTTTCTTTTTCAATGACGCTCGCTAAAATCGCCAATCCTTCATTTAACGTTTCATGGAATCGCTCTTCTTCGTTTTTAATCACTTTTTGAATAAACGCAGCCTTTTCTTTCACTTCAGGGTAATAGTCAACCATAATTTCACCGACAACGGGAACGAGTTCGTACATAAACGGACGTTGAATGTTTAGTTGTTTCGCATAGCGAACGGCACGGCGCAACAAACGGCGCAACACGTACCCGCGTCCTTCGTTTGACGGGAGCGCCCCATCGCCAATCGCAAACGTAACGGTACGAATATGGTCAGCAATTACTTTAAATGCTACGTCTTTTTCTGCATCGGTGCGATACGTCTCACCTGAAATTTGTTCTGTTGCACGAATGATCGGCATAAATAAATCCGTATCAAAGTTCGTCGGTACGTCTTGTAAAATGGAGCACATCCGCTCGAGTCCCATACCTGTATCAATATTTTTCTTCGGCAGCGGAGTGTACGTGCCATCTGGATTATGGTTAAATTGCGAAAAGACGAGGTTCCATACTTCTAAATAACGTTCATTTTCTCCACCTGGATATAATTCTGGGTCGTTCGGGTCGTTGCCAAATTGTTCGCCGCGGTCATAAAAAATTTCTGTATTCGGCCCGCTCGGCCCTTCCCCAATATCCCAAAAGTTTCCTTCTAACCGAATAATTCGCTCTTCCGGCAACCCGATTTCGTTATGCCAAATATCGAACGCTTCTTCATCTTCCGGGTGAATCGTCACAGAAAGACGGTCTGGATCAAAACCGATCCATTTTTCACTCGTTAAAAACTCCCATGCCCAATGAATCGCTTCCCGTTTAAAGTAGTCGCCGATAGAAAAGTTTCCGAGCATTTCAAAAAACGTATGGTGGCGCGCCGTTTTTCCGACGTTTTCAATATCGTTTGTGCGAATCGACTTTTGCGCGTTGCAAATGCGCGGGTTGTCTGGAATGACGCGGCCATCAAAATATTTTTTTAACGTCGCTACGCCGCTATTGATCCATAAGAGCGATGGATCGTCAATCGGGACGAGCGATGCGCTCGGCTCAACCGCGTGACCTTTTTCTTTAAAAAAGTCTAAAAACATTTGACGTACTTGAGCAGATGTTAGCTTTTTCACGTTTCCTTCCTCCCTTAAAAATATAAAAAACTCCCATCCCTGCTCAGGGACGAGAGCTTGCTCGCGGTACCACCCTGTTTATGGACAGATGTCCATCACCTCAACCGCCGTAACGTGGCTTCGTCGGCAGGGTTTGCCTGCACTCAGGATTAGCGTTCTGTTACCCTTCATCTGGAATTTCTTTCAGCCGCGGAAATTCCTCTCTGTGCGCCAAAAGCGCGTTAAGATGGACTGTAACATACTCGATCCTTCATCGTTTTTTTTATGTATTACTCTTGTGAAAATTATAGACAAGCCCCTTTTTTTTGTCAATGTGCCATCGTTTTCAACGAGCGAATGTGGGGGAATGTCGCCTTCGCAATGGCAACGATAGGGACAGCAACAATTAAACCGAGAACCCCTCCAACTTCTCCACCGACAAATAATGAAAACATGATGATAAGTGGATGTAAATGTAAACTTTTCCCGACGATAAGCGGAGATAAAATGTTTCCTTCAATAAACTGCAAAACAAAGATGATGCCGACAGTAAGAAGCAACATGTTCATCGATACCGTCGCAGCAATGATGGCCGCTGGAATGGCGCCAATGATCGGGCCGAAATATGGGATGACGTTCGTCACACCGACAATGATGCCGAGCAAAAGTGGATATTTCATGCCGATGAGCCAAAACGAAAGCGTGGCAGCTGTCCCAATGAGCAAGCATACGAACAATTGCCCCCGAATATACCCGCCGAGCGTTTTATCAACATCGCGCAAAAATTGAACACCTTTTTTACGCCATTTGTTCGGAGTTAGCTCCCATGCTGTTTTTTTAATAAGTTCGACATCTTTTAACATGTAAAAAGCGATAAACGGGATAATAAAGAAGACGATGAGACGATTAATCCACTGTTTTAACCCGATAATCGTGCCTGTTACCGCTTCGCTAATAAACGATTCCGCTTCTGTTATCAACGCTTCAACCCGTTTATGCACATCGTAAGGCCATGTCGCCGTCTCTTCGTGAATAGTCGTTGTCCACTGTTCATACGTGCGCACAAACATCGGCAAACTTTTATTCAAGTCTTCTAGCTGAGCAATAAATAGCGGTGTACCTTTGTAAATAGCGAAGCCGACTCCCCCAAAAAATAACGCATAAATAAAAAGAATCGCTAACGCCCTCGGCATGCCACGCCGATGAATATATTCGACGACTGGATGAAGCAAATACGTAATAAACGCGGCGATGAGAAACGGTGTAATTAATTTGATCAACATATGTAGAAATGGTAGCCATACGTTCTTTAATTTCACAACGAAATAAATCAAAATGACAACGAGCAACATTTTCGTTACGCGAACGAAAAAGTGGATATGCGGATGTTCCAAAACAATCCCTCCCTTACTTATATAGTGTGAAAATAAAAGGGAGATGTTATACAACAAAACGGCACCCTATAAGCAGGATGCCGTTCGTTGTTACATAAATGGGCGCAACATTTGTTTGCCGACTTTCCTCACATTGCGCATATTCATGCCGCCGTTTCGTTGTGCTAATTGGTAGGCAGCAACCCCTGCACCGATCGCAATTAAAGAAGCGATTGTTCGATTCATCGTCATTCTCCTTTCATTACGAAGACAAAGTTCGTTCTTGTTCACTAAATAAATCGTCGAGCGAGCTGAGCGTTCCATCTTCTTCTACTTGATGCGTATAAATCATCCCTTTTTGAACGGTTAGCTCAATAAAACAATTCCAGCAATAATACTGATTCGCTCCTATTTTCCCTAAATCTTTACTTTGGCAATTCGGACACTTTAACATAAAAAGGCACGCTCCTTTTTGTTTTTTCTTCTATCATTGGCATTTTTTTACGAAAACATACGTTCAATCCAGAAGAGAAGCGTGCCCATGTTCGTGTCCATCGTTATGTTATGTCATTTTCCATGAAGTCATACGGGGTAACACCTTCCATTCCGATGTTTGCATCTTCCATCGGAAGCAACGACTGTTCAGGCGAAATGATTGCTGTTAATTTGTCATATAACGTCGTTTGTCTCGTTCCATCATCTGTTCGCATCACCCCGAGCTGGAACGCTTCTTCTTCGCCACATAAAATTAAGTATTGTTTACTGCGCGTCACTGCTGTGTATAATAAATTGCGCCGAAGCATACGATAATAACTTTTTACAACCGGCAAAATGACGATCGGAAATTCGCTTCCTTGCGATTTATGAATCGAACAACAATAAGCGTGTGTAATTTGGTGCAGTTCTTGTTTCGGATATGTTACTTCATTTCCATCGAACGAAACGACGACAAGGTCTTGCTTTTCCACGTTTTCATTCGCGTAAAAAATCGCAACAATTTCACCAATGTCCCCATTAAAAACATTTTCATCCGGCTGATTAACAAGTTGTAGCACTTTATCACCGACGCGATATGTTACATCGCCGAAAACAAGTTCTCGCTTTTGTTCATCTTTTGGGTTAAACAGTTGTTGCAACGTCTCATTGAGCCGATCAATTCCTGCATGTCCACGATACATCGGCGCAAGCACTTGTACATCTTTGGCGCGATACCCTTTTTGCTTCGCATTTTCAGCAACTTTTTTTACTACGTCTACAACTTGTCCACCTGTGCATCGAATGAATGAACGGTCCTTTTGCGGCAAAGTCAAATCATTTGGAATATGCCCATCTTTCATCGCATGGGCAAGCGAAATAATTGATGAACCTTCCGCTTGGCGATAAATATCTGTTAATCGAACGGTCGGAATGACGTTTGCGCGAAGTAAATCTTTCAACACTTGTCCAGGACCAACAGATGGGAGCTGGTCTTCATCTCCGACAAAAATGACTTGCATAGACGATGGGACGCACTTCAACAATTGATTAGCTAACCACGTATCAACCATCGACATTTCGTCAACGATAAGCAGCTTGCCGCGAATCGGTTCATTTTCATCGCGTTGAAACCCTTCTCCGCTCCAACCGAGTAAACGATGAATCGTCATCGCCGGCAGGCCGGTAGATTCCGTCATGCGCTTCGCTGCTCGTCCGGTCGGGGCAGCAAGTAAAATCGGAAACGGCTCGTCCGCATCATAGCTCGCTGGATCAAGCGACAGTCCGTGCAATTTCGCAAACAAATGTACGATACCTTTAATAACCGTCGTTTTTCCCGTTCCCGGTCCACCTGTCAAAATAAATAACGGAGAACAAATCGCTCGTTGAATCGCTTCCTTTTGCTTTTGGGAATATTGCATGTTTGCTTCTTCTTCCCATTCCCCGAGCGCCAGCAAAAATTCCGCTTCAGAAAATGTCGCCATATCCGATTGTTGCAACAATCGTTTAACGTTTGACACAATGCCCTTTTCAGCGAAATAGAGGGAAGGAATATAAAAACGATCTTCTTCCATAATTAACTTCCCTTCTTCGGACAAGTGAATCATTTCACGGGAAATGCATGCAACGTCAATTTGTTCTTCGCGTTTCGCTTCTAACAGTCGTTTCACTTCATCAAGCACTTGTTCATACGTCATATATACGTGACCTTCTTGCATACAATGTTGTTCCATGACATATAAACAGCCGGCGCGGATGCGCTCTGGGTGATTGCCAGAAATGCCAAGCTGCAACCCGAGATCGTCAGCGCGTCCAAACCCGATTCCTTCAACATCTTCAACAAGTTGATACGGATTAGTGCGGATGACTTGAAGCGTTTCATCTTTGTACACTTGATAAATTTTCATCGATAATTGCGGACCGAAGCCAAATTGTGACAGCGCAATCATAATTTGTTCTAACCCTTCATGTTCGCGCAACGTTTCGTATAATTGCTTCGCCTTCGCTTTCGTCAACTTCGGCACATGGTCAAGCACGTCGGGATCTTCTAATATTTTAGAAATAGCACGCTCCCCTAACGTTTCCACGATCGCCGCCGCTGTTTTTTTACCGATTCCTTTAAACATTCCACCAGATAAATATTGAATGACGCCTTCTTTCGTTTCTGGAAACTCTTTTCGAAAATGGTCAACGACATATTGTTTTCCAAAGCGCGGATGTTCTTTAAACGAGCCGAAAAACGTGTACGTATCATACTCGATAAGCAAAGGGAAATAGCCTGTTACAACAACATCTTTTTCTATATGCGCCTCGTTTGTTTCTTCGACGCGTACACGAATGACGGAATATAAATTGTCTTCGTTATGGAAAATGGTACCGATATGGACGCCTTTAATAAACGACCGTCCGTCTAGGTCTAACTGTTGTTGCAACGCCCTCTCCCCCTTTTCTTATTGTAGCGCTCGTTCCATTAACTTTTTCCCGTGACCAGCTAACAAATGATCAGATTGAATCGCAAGCGCCTTTTCAAACATCGTACGCGCCGTTTGTGGATCGTCTTTGTACGCATAGGCAACGCCTAAATTATAATACGCATCGGCATGCTCGTCGTTTAGTTGAATTGTTCGTTCGAAATATGTCATCGCTTCATCGACAAACTGCAATTGCGCTAAGCAAAGTCCGAGTTGAAACGTCGCTTCCACGTCGCGCTCGTTTAATTCCACCGCCCGTTGCAAATACGGCATCGCCAAGCGCGGTTGCTCTAAATACATAAGCGACATACCGAGCATAAAAAATACATCACCGTCCGTTAAACCGGCTTGAATGGCACGTTCAAACTGCTCTTTCGCCCGTTCGAACTGTTGGCGATTGTAATAAATCGATCCGAGTCCGTAATACGCCGTTGCCGCTTTTTCATCAAGTTCAAGCGCTTTATGAAAAAAACGAATCGCTTTGTCTTCTTCCCCAACCGCCGCCAGTACGTTTCCAAAATTAATGTAGCCGACAGCGTCGTTTGGTTGTTTTTCAATTGCCTCGTGAAAGCATTTGACTGCTTCTTCATACTTTCCTTGCTGCATATATTGAATACCTTGTGCGTTGTAATCCATCCATATCACCTCATATCAACATTATAACAAAAAAACCTTCAACTCGTCTGTCGAGTTGAAGGTTAGCCAACGTATGTGAGCCGTTTTCCATCGCGGAACACTTGATCAATCGTACCGCCACCGAGACATCGTTCGCCGTCATAAAAAACGACGGCTTGTCCCGGCGTTACTGCGCGAACACGTTGGCTAAATGAGACACGTGCTGTCGTCTCATCGATCATTTCTACTGTAACGGGTACATCCGGCTGGCGATAACGAAATTTCGCTGTGCACGAAACTTGTCCGCTCGGCCTTCGATCACTTACCCAGTTTACGCCCGTCGCAATGATTTCATCCGAATAAAGAAGTTCATTATCAAATCCTTGTGCTACGTATAAAATATTTTCTTTTACATTTTTTCCAACGACGAACCACGGCTCGCCGCTTCCACCGATACCAAGTCCATGACGTTGTCCGATCGTATAGTACATCAATCCGTCATGCGTTCCTTTTACTTCTCCATCGAGCGTTTGCATGCTGCCCGGCTGCGCTGGTAAGTAATTGCTTAAAAATTGTTTAAAATTGCGCTCGCCGATAAAACAAATGCCTGTACTATCTTTTTTCCCTGCTGTCGCAAGCCCTGCTTCTTTCGCGATTTCACGCACTTGCGCTTTTTGTAGCTCCCCAATTGGAAAAAGCACTTTCGATAATTGAGCTTGTCCGAGCTGGTTTAAAAAGTATGTTTGATCTTTATTGGCATCCAACCCGCGCAACAGTTCATACTCCCCATCGCGATAGGCGACGCGCGCATAATGACCTGTCGCTAAATAATCGGCACCAAGCGCCATCGCATGTTCTAAAAATGCTTTAAATTTAATTTCTTTGTTGCACATCACATCTGGATTTGGCGTACGACCCGCTTTATATTCATCTAAAAAGTACGTAAACACTTTCTCCCAATATTGTTTTTCAAAATTGACCGCATAGTACGGAATGCCAATTTGATGACAAACACGTACAACATCTTCATAATCTTCCGTCGCAGTACATACACCGTTTTCATCTGTATCGTCCCAGTTTTTCATAAAAATACCAATAACATCGTACCCTTGTTGTTTCAATAAAAGGGCAGCAACAGACGAATCGACTCCTCCTGACATTCCAACAACTACTCTTGCCATTTTTCCCCCTCCTTTCACGCTTTCGTTAGTCTTTTTACAATTTTTGATATTTCCTGTGCGGCACGTTCTATTTGTTCTAACGTATTCCCGTATCCGAAGCTAAAACGAACGGATGAACGAATGCGATCCGACTCACTTCCGTACATCGCCACGAGCACATGGGATGGATCAATCGAACCAGCCGTACACGCGGAACCGCTTGATGCCGCAATGCCAGCTAAATCTAAATTAACAAGCAACGCTTCCACATTTGTCCCGAAAAAAGCGACGTTTAATACGTGCGGCAAGCGAGACGTTTCACGACCATTGATGGCGTAACGAATTCCTTCTCGTTCAAATGTGTTCAACATCACATGCTGAAACTGTTCATACAACATGCATTTTTCGGCCATCGTTTGTTGAGCGATTTCAGCTGCTTTTTGCAATCCGACAATGCCTGGTACGTTTTCTGTCCCTGCGCGCCGCTTCCGTTCTTGTTCTCCACCATATATGTGTGGGATAAGGCGAACGCCTTCGCGCGCATATAAACATCCTACACCTTTTGGCCCATTAATTTTATGGCTAGACAGAGAAAGTAAGTCAATGTTCATCTCATTGACGTCAATCGGAACGAGCCCGTACGCTTGCACAGCATCCGTATGAAAATATGCTCCATGTTCACGAAGCAAGTGACCGATTTCGTTAATCGGCTGCAACACGCCTGTTTCGTTATTTCCGAACATAATGGATACAATGATCGTATCATCGCGCAAAGCACGTTTCACTTGCTCGACGGAAACCGTTCCATGTTCATCCACAGGCAAATACGTCACATCAAATCCTTGTTTTTGTAAATATTTGCACGTATTTAATACGGCATGGTGCTCTACAGACGTTGTAATAATATGACGACCTTTTTCACGATTTGCCATCGCCACGCCGATGATCGCTAAATTGTCTGCTTCTGTTCCGCCGCTCGTAAAAATGATTTCGTTCGCCTTTGCTCCAATCGTTTTCGCTATCGTCTCCCGCGCCTCATCAAGCGCGCGTCGACTATCACGACCAAATGAATGAATGCTTGACGGGTTGCCAAAAAACGTCGTCATATAAGGAATCATCGCCTCTATCACTTGCGGATGAACAGGAGACGTCGCTGCATGATCTAAATAAATGCGCTCCAAATACATTCTCCTTTCTTAAATATAAAACATATATGCACCGCCATCGTCTTCCGTATGGCTCGCTAAGTCTTCGAGCGTCGTGCTATCTAGCACTTCTTTTACCGCATCGCGAATGCGCATCCACAATTCGCGTTTCGCTGGCTCTTCGTCTTCTAGTTCTTCAACGACTTGCAACGGACCTTCTAGCACGCGAATGACATCGCCTGCTGTAATTTTTGACGGCTCATTCGCTAACACATAGCCGCCATATGCTCCGCGAATACTTTTGACTAAACCGGCGTTTCGCAACGGGGAAATGAGCTGTTCTAAATAATGTTCCGATAAATTGTTCATTTGCGCAATCGATTTTAACGAAATCGGCCCCTCTCCATGCCGCTTGGCCAACTCAATCATAATTGTTAAGCCGTATCGGCCTTTCGTAGATATTTTCAAACTGATCATCCCCTCATTCACTGTCAAAAGAAACACAAGCCATTATAACATAAAAATGCGTCGCAAAGGAACGTTACTGCTTCTTCCGTTCATTTAACCGCTCATATACATGGGCAAGCTGTTTTTCTTCGCCGCTTTGCTTTGGTTTGTAATATTGCATCCCGATTAAGTCGTCTGGCAAGTATTGCTGTTCTACCCAGCTATACGGATAATCGTGCGGATATTTATATCCTATTCCGCGGCCAAGACGTTTAGCGCCGTCATAATGAGCATCTTGCAAATGTAGCGGAATCGATTGTCCTTTTCCGTTTCGCACATCATGAATGGCCGCATCAATCGCCTTATACGCGCTGTTGGATTTTGGGGATAAGCACATGTCAATCGTGACTGTAGCAAGAGGAATGCGCGCCTCTGGCATGCCAAGGCGTTCAGCCGCTTGAATCGCACTCATCACTTTTACGCCGATGAATGGGTTTGCTAATCCGATATCTTCGTAGGCAATGACAGCTAAGCGACGGCAAACGGCGGTCACGTCCCCACCTTCAAGAAGCCGAGCTAAATAGTGAAGCGCGGCATCTACATCGCTGCCTCGCACGCTTTTTTGAAAAGCAGATAACAAAGAGTAATACGTATCTCCTTGTTTATCATACATCAACGCCTTATTTTCTACACAAAACGAAACAGTTTGTATATCGACGATAGCACGTTGATCCTCTTGTTTCGTCGCATATACCGCCTCTTCTAACATCGTTAATGCGGCGCGCGCATCACCGTTTGCCCCTTCTGCAATCATAACAAGCGCTTCATCACTTATATCAATATGCCAATTTCCAAGTCCTCGTTTCGGATCATGAAGAGCTCGACGTAATAGCTCTATCGTTTGTTCTTTTGTTAAAGGATGCAACTGTTTAATTTGCCCTAAGCGACTACGAACAGCTGGATTGATGGAATGAAACGGATTTTCGGTCGTCGCACCAATGAGTGTAACGAGCCCGTTTTCAACGTGCGGCAATAAATAATCTTGTTGCGCCTTTGTAAAGCGATGGATTTCGTCAATAA
>NZ_DAITON010000021.1:0-24330 GCF_036834105.1 Anoxybacillus sp.
CGTACGTACGGTGGTGTGAGAGGACGGAGGTTAATCACCTCCTCCTACTCGATTTTAGTAAAAGGGGGACTTTTCATGGTTCGTACATATAAAGAAGCAGTCGATTGGATTCATAGCCGCTTAACGTTAGGTGTGAAGCCGGGGCTTAAACGAATGGAATGGATGATGGAGAAGCTTGGCCATCCAGAGCGTCGCATCAAGGCGATTCATGTCGGTGGTACGAATGGCAAAGGATCGACCGTTTGTTTTTTACGCCACATTTTACAAGAAGCAGGCTATCGTGTCGGGACATTTACATCGCCGTATGTGGAGCAATTTAACGAGCGAATAAGCATCAGCGGCCAACCGATTAGCGATGTCGATCTCATTCACCTTGTCCAAGTCATTCAGCCTTTAGCAGAAGAGCTAGAACAGACGGAATTAGGTGGACCGACGGAGTTTGAAGTCATTACTGCTATGGCGCTCTATTATTTCGGGAAGGTGAACGTACAAGATGTCGTCATTTTTGAAGTCGGATTAGGTGGCCGCCTCGATTCAACAAACATTATTTATCCGCTTTTATCGGTGATTACAAATGTCGGCTACGATCATATACATATATTAGGGAATACGCTTGAACAAATTGCGTTTGAAAAAGCGGGAATTATAAAAGCTGGCGTCCCTTTGATTACTGAGATTGACCAGCCTGAAGCGCTGCGTGTCGTACAAGAGAAGGCGGCATCTGTGCGGGCAAAAGTATACGCCATTGACCGTGATTTTACTGTTTTTGCTCATGAGCCAACTAAAGATGGAGAACGTTTTTCATTGCAAACACCTTTCGCTTTATATGACGATGTGACAACAACGATGCTCGGTGCGCATCAAGTGAAAAACGCCGCACTCGCCCTTATGGCAGCTGATTATTTACGAACGTACTATTCGTTTCTTATCGAGCGCGAACATATGTATAACGGGGTTCGACAAGCACAGTGGATCGGTCGGTTTGAAAAGATGGACGAATGTCCGCTCATCATGATTGACGGGGCGCATAACGAAGAAGGCATCGATAGCCTCGTTGCGACAATAAACGCTCATTATCCGAATCGCGGTGTACACGTACTGTTTACAGCGTTAGGCGACAAACCGATTGCTGCGATGATTCGAAAGTTAGAAACGATTGCACAAACGATGACGTTTACAACGTTTGATTTTCCACGTGCCCTCTCTGCCGAGCAACTAGCTGAACAAGCGACACACCGAAACGTTCAATGCGTAACCGACTGGAAACAATGGCTGAAAGAAAAACGAAAACAAATCGCAGCCGATGACATCATTTTAATTACAGGTTCACTTTATTTCATCTCAAACGTACGAAATTTTATAAAAAATAAATATGACTAAACGAGAGATTGTTGGTATAATAGATAAAAAGTAGGAGTTTTGAAAGGGGGAGAGGTAGGTGAAAAGGGCTGTTTCGGTGTTTTTAACCCTTCTTTTACTCGTTCCGTTGTTTTTTCCTGCGATGACTGTACGTGCTAACAGCCGTATTACGTACAATGTACTTGAAATTGTGAGTCATGCGAATCAATTATCTTCATCACCATTAAAACAAGAATTAGGAAGTACGTCGAATGTGAACGTGACGACAATGACGATGAAGCGGTTCGTTGCTTTGCGCGATGAGCTAGACGGAAAATACGATGCGATTGTTATTTCAAGCGGGGATTATAATCCGAAGAAACTTGGCATGACAAGTAGTAGTAATCGAAGCGCATCACATGATACGTCGAATATTTTAAACGATATTACACATTTGAAAGCTAAGCAAATCAAACAGTTTTATATAGATAAAGGATTGCCTGTTTTTCTTCACGACAGCAGCGTGAAAAAATATTTAGTAAGTAATTTGTATAATTACTCTCAATCAAATGAATGGAAATCAAAATCAAACGTTATTTTCTTTACAACAAAGACAAACATAACCAACTATTTGACAGCTAACAAACGACCTCATTTCGTATTAACGAGCATCCCTTCTTCTACACAAACGTATAAGAAAGGTGATACAATATCGTTTCAATATGAAATTGTCAATTATACACACTTTCAAAATAAATTATTAACTGTCAATCTGTACATCGACTCGGACTTCAACGATAAATATACGAGCGAAGAAATGGTTGCATCTAAACAAGTGCAAGGAGCGACAGGAACGATTTCATATACGTTCCCAGCAGGTTATTCTGGCCCGCGTTACTGGAAAATAGAAATTGTTGATGAAACGAGCGCATTAAAAGATTATGAAAAAGGGTTTGTGAAGTTTCAAGATGTGCCAGCAACGATCAAAATATTGCAAATCCGTAAAGGAAACGATGCGAGCTCGTTGCTTAATACGAAAAATATGAATCCGGGCTTTTTAAATCGCGCGAATGAATATAGCATTGCAATTGATGTGACGACGTTAGCCGACTTTCAGAAAAGTAAGCAATATGAACCAAATTATTCACACGAAGTGATTAACGGAAAATACGATATGATTATTTTTGGATTCGCTGATTGTTATAACGGGTGTAGCTCACCAATTTCATTAAGTCAAAATGTTGTTCAATCAGTGAAAAACTTTATTCAATCTGGTCAAAGTGTTATGTTCACACACGATATCATGTTTGGGGCGAACAATGTATGGGTGAATGAGTTCGGTCCGATTGTTGGGCAAATTCAGCCACAGACGGACTTAGGAAACGGTGCTCCAAATCCATCGACGAGCACGAAACAAGTGAATTATGGGCTTATGACAAATTATCCATTTGAATTAGGTGATAGCATTGCTATTGCGATAACGCACAACCAATATTACACGCTCGATTTAGAAGATGAGGATGTCATCCCGTGGTATAACATTCAAGGTTCGCCGCGTGATGTATATGATAGCTGGAACCACTATTATACGTATTCAAAAGGAAACGTCACATATTCTGGAACAGGGCATGTCGGGACAACGGCTGCGTTTCCAGAACAAGAACAAAAGCTATTCGTCAATACGATGTACCGTGCGTTTTTCGGGTCGAACCATGCACCGCAACTGACGGTGATCACACCGAAAGAAGACGAAAAAATTCCGAGCAATCAGCCAATTGAGCTATCGTATAAAGTAGAAGATTTAGACTTAGTTGACCGAACGTTTTCTACAAAAGTATGGTTGAACGATCAAGAAGTGTATGCCCAAAACAATGTGCCGAACGGTACGACAATCATTCAGTCGATTCCGCACAATATGCCAAACGGTGGAAAGGCAAAAATAAAAATTGAAGCAACCGATGCACGTGGGGCAAAAGTAACGAAGGAATTCCAAGTGATCATTGAAAAAGTATCGGCAAATATAGAAGTAAGCCGGACGATTTCGACAACGCTCGCGCCTGTTGATGAGCCGATTACGATGCAATATACATTGACGCCGAAGCCGTTGTCATTATTCACAAATGCGTTGTTAAAAGTAACAAATATCGCATTTGAAGAAAAATTGCCAGCAGGCATTGAAGTCGTTTCTTTACCAAGTGGATTTACAAAACAAGGGACGATTGCAGAAGGATATACCATTCAAGGGACGTTGCCAGACATTTCGTTTATCAAATCAGGCACGACGTATATCGCTCAACCACAAACGTTCGCCATTCAAATTAAGCCAACGAAGAAGGGAACATTTTCTTTATCGCAAGCTAAACTGTCATATAAAGATATAAATACGCAAGTCGTCCATTTATCGTTTAACGCCGTATCATTCGTTTCAGATTACAAAGTGACCGATGTGACGTTGCCAAGTACGATGTTTGTGAATCGCGGTGTACCGAAAAACGCTCGCCTATTGTTGAATGTGTTGCCACAGGAGGCGACGATCGCATCAGTCGGATGGAGTGAAAATAGCAACGGTCAAATTATTTCCATTGACCAAAACGGTGTCATTAGCGCGATCAAAGAAGGAACGGCGCAAGTAACAGCAACAGTAAAAGATATGTTTGGCAATATAAAAACAGCGACGATGACGGTCATCGTACGCATCCCAGTCGATTCGATGACATTGAACGATTTTACTGTTCATGTTGGTGAAACGATTCCAATACCGATTACTGTATCACCATCAGATGCGAAAAAAGCAGTATCTTATTTACTAGGAAATAACTTATATGCTGAAATCGACGGTGTAAATGGAACAATTACTGGGTTAAAAGAAGGAGTAACGACGTTAACTGTTCAAGCGTTTAACAGAAACGATGAACTTATTCAAAAAACGGTTACTGTTACGATTGAAGCAATCCCTGTGACTGCTGTTGTCGTATCACCAACGGTTGTGAATATGAATATCGGTGACACCGTTTCGCTTACAGCGACCGTTGCGCCGAATAATGCGACGTATAAAACAATTGCTTGGCGGTCATCGAACCCGAATATCGCATCTGTTGATGAAAATGGACGGGTGACAGGATTGAGCACGGGGCAAGTGACGATTACAGCTCAGGCACACAACGGCGTGATCGGAACAGCAATCGTTCATGTCGGCTCACCGTTGACGGGCATTTCGCTTCCAACGACGTTAACTGTTCAAAAAGGAAAAACGTTTAATCTTTTACCTTATATTGCGCCAATTCCAGCAAATGCGACGACGAAAATTTTAAGCCGGTCATTTGCCGTCGAAAATAGTTATTATGCCGTTGTTGACAGCAATGGTGAAGTAACTGGAAAACGTCTTGGAGAAACACCGCTAACCGTTCGGCTCGTTGACGAAAACGGAAAAGTGTGGACGGCATCTACAGTCATTCGTATCGTCGAACATGCGACAGATCCGACGAAAGGCGGAAATAAAAACGGCTGGTTGTACTAACGAAGGATGTGAACACGTATGAATAAAGTGATGATGCTAGTCGTCATCATCGGCTTGCTAAGCGGATGCCTTCCGTCGCAAGAAGAAAAACAACAACGATTCATACAAGCGATTGAGCAAGGAAACGTTGAAGCGGTACGCGAATATATGAAAAAAGAAAAAAGCATCAATTTTAAAATAAAAAATGAAACACCGCTTGATGTGGCGATGCGTACCGGTCAACGCGATATTGCTGTGGAACTATTAAAAGCTGGAGGAAAGTCGGCAGTGATGCCGCTTCCTCCCCTTCATTATGCGCTCGCTTCTTCTTTAGCCCAAGGGGATGAAGAAAATATTGAAATTGTGAGACAAATAGTGAACGAGCAGACGGTGCGAGAGAAAGATCAAGAAAAAAATACCCCTTTGCATATTGCAGCAGGTAGCGGAAATCTCGAACTTGTGCAGCTTGTTTGCCAATACGATGTTGACGTCAATGCGGTAAATGCACATGGTGAAACGCCGTTATTGCTCGCTGTGCAAGCTGGAAATGTCGATGTTGTCCGTTTTTTATATGAGCGCGGAGCAAATATCGAAATCGCCAATAAAGATGGTGAAACGCCGCTATATAAAGCGGTGGAACGAAATTTTATTGATGTAGCCACATATTTATTAGAGAAAGGTGCAAATGTAGACGCGAAAACAAACATCGGAAAAACATCGTTAATGGTCGCTGCTGAGTACGGATATGATGAGTTAGTAACAATTTTACTCCGTTATGGTGCCGATGTGCATAGTAAAGACGATACAGGAAACACCGCTCTTTCTCTTGCGCAATATTGGAAACATGAAAACATTATAAGACAACTAAAGGAAAAAGGAGCAAAGTAGCTCCTTTTTTTCATTGCACTCGTAATTCATCTACGATGACAGCAAGCTGTTGGGCGAATGGCAATCCGAGCCCGCGGTTAATAAACACATGTTTATTATGCTTGACGACAAATCGTGCGTACTGTTTTTGTTGCTCATCAGATACAATCGGGTTTTGGAACGAAAGATTCGTTCCGTCATCCCTCGTTTCACCGCGATATGTGTTAATGACTAGCCCATTGTCATCCGTGTAAGGAATGATGGAAGAGTTGCCGCGAGCAAATAGCCCCCCTTCAATGTTTACATATGAACCAACTGCATAAATAATTGCATTGCTATCTGTATAGAAAAATCCTTTTAAGTTTGGTGTTGTTACTGAAAAATCATTTGTAAATTCATTCACTCGGGCAATTTCTAACGCCCCTTTTGTTAATAATACGACTTCTTTGCCGTTTAAGCCGCTAATTGTTGTGTTGTAGATGGACGTATTGCCATGGACGTAAACGGTAGAATCAAACGCCACTTGCCCCGTAATTGTTAAGTCGCCAAGGACGATGATATTCCCTTTGATTTGTAAAGGGGAGCTTCCCGCGTTTTCTAATGCGAAGTCGCCTTTGACAATGAGCCATTGGTTGTCGTTTAGCGTTAATGAAGAAACATCAAAATATGGAACAGTACTTGTATCGAGAAAAATCGATTTTTCACTCGCAATCGCACTTTGCAATGCGGTCGATAAGTCGGTCATATCGTCTACATGAACGGTTGCAAACGACGGTTTGACTTGCTCTAAAAGCTCTGATAGTGGCAAAGAAATGAGACTTTGATATTGCGCTTGTTTGCTCGGATCAAATCCGTCAATGCCAGCTGCTGATAACAATTTATCTTTTAATGTAAAATCAAAATTTACATCGATAAATTCTTCTCGTTCTTTTTGAATGCTCGGTCCTGCATATTGAAACGATAGTGCACCCGCTGTAAAATCGTTCATGTTTTTTGTAAATTCAGTTGATACGGTGTAACAGCTTCTTGCTCCATTTCCGTGATCGCATCCATAACGATTTCCATTGGCGAACAGTATGCTTTTTTCGCTCGTTGTCGGGAACGTCGTTTGAACCGAATAAAGTGTGGAGTTGTAAATATAGTTGGCTACGTTTGTGACGTATATATCTTTTCCTGCGTATATGTTCCCGTCAATATACGCCCCTCCATTTAACGTCACGTTTTCTTTTGAACCGAGGGCGTATTTTAAAAAGCTTGGTGCATTTGTAATAATGACTTCACGTGATACCGTCTTTTTTCCGTATGGGGCGGAGATGCGAAAGACGCGCGTAAATAATTGATTGCGCACAATTCCTTTTTCATTCGTGATATCTTCAATTGTGACGCTATGGCGATTCATCAGTTCGTTTAAAAAACCAGCTTGCGCATTTCCTAAATCGAGGTCAAGTTGCGCTGGAGTCGATAACGGCAACGCTTCGACTTTCACTTTTAACTCCGCTACTGTTTCTTCTACCGCTTTTACAGCATCATGGAGCGAGGCGACATCCTCTACGCGCACTTGTGTAAATTTCGCTTGATATATGCTCACTGATACAATCGTCAAACCGATCACAAAAAAGACTGTAACGGTTAACATCACGAGCACAAGACTATATCCTTTTTCGTTCATATGTGCGCCACCTCATTTCAAAATCCGAATTTTGTTTCTAATGTGAAAGGTTCAATATATAGCGGATCATTTGGATCGCGATGGTCTTCGTCTTGCACCGATAAGCGAATCGAAACGACGCCGCTTTTACATACGTTTTGCTGTTCTCGCATGCATTTGTATTGAAATTCAGACTGTTCTGGAACGATGCGTAAATTGGATGGCGTGACTTGCTTTCCATTTATGAATAATGTCCCATTCGTTTTATCGATCATCATTTGTAACGTTTGACCCGCTTGTTCTTTCTCTTCGACGAGCCCTGTACTCGTATCAATTTCTTTTTTCATTTGATTGACAAACGTGAGCGTATAGTCGTTTGATTCATCCTTCTTTAAACCGTCTGGCGCAAGTGCGTATAGTTCGTTAAACATAGTCGTGACAAGCACATCTGCTTCACTTCGTAGCTGATTTTCAATACCGATTCGTTTATACGCTTTCGTCCCTGCTGTAAATACGCCATACGCGGAAGCAGCAATAAGTGATGTGATCGCTAACCCAACAAGCAATTCAATAAGCGTCAGTCCACGTTCGTTAGCGAATACTTTCATTGGCGATCACTCCTTTTAAGACGATCACTTCGTTATATGAACGGACGGTGACGTACAAACGAAGCAAATCGTTACGTATGTTTTCCTTTATCTCTTTTTCTTGTTGGATCGTTCGTTTTAATTCGTCAGGAAATTCGCTTGGCGGGTTCGTTTTGATTTGTGACCATATAGATTGATCGTACGGAATAATCCAAGCTTGTACGTCCTCTTCATCGTATGTGACGTTGTTTACTGTCGGTGAAAAAACGGCTTTACATACAGTTTCGTCCGGGAATATGGACGCATTTGAACATGATGAAGCATCTAAACGAATAAAAGGTGTTTGTTGCGTCACGTGATCGTTTGTATATGTCGCGATGGTTTGAAAATCGAGCCGTGCCATATAATGAACGACCCCACGTGCGATATTGACGGCTACCGTTTTCGATTGATTATATGATGTGTATGTCATCGCATTTGTAAAAAACATAAACATGCCACTCACAACAAATGATAAAATAACAATAGATAATAGCACTTCAATTAACGTAAATCCACGTTCATTATAAAAAATATTTATTTTTTTTTTACACATTTTTCTTCACCTTCTTTTAAAATACATAATTTTATTATACAATATTTTTTAAGTTGTGCTATATTAAGTTCAAACATTTAAGTTCAAATTCAAAAATGAGGGGGGGAAGAAATTGCTATATACCATGTTCGTCGTCTTTTTACTCATATTGATCCCCGTATATACTCGATTGCCTTTTGGCTGGACAAGAAAAGGAGTAGCGCTTTTATTAGCTGTCGCTTGTTTATTAAGCATGTTTGGGATAATTGCGATCGAGCAATTTCCATTTTGGCAAGCTTTATTATTCCTTTTTCTTCTAGTTGTTGCAAGCACATATTTACTTGAACGAAAGCTTGGTCATTTATTTTATGTACGCATTCATGAACATGATTTCATAATCGAAAATGAAGTCGAAGAGGAGCGAATAGCTGATCAGCCATTTGTTATAACAGGGGTGACGGAAGAAAAGCGGGATGATGAGCTACAACAAGAACAAGTTGCGGACTTGGATGTACAATGGTCTGAAGAAGTGGAACAGCATGTTGCGCACGATGAATATGACGATATGATAGAAGAAATGGACGATGTCATAGAGCCCATACATATGGTAGACAGTGACGACACAAGGGTAGACGGAGCGGAATGGCTTCAGTTACTAAGTGAAGAAAGCGATGAGAGGGAATTACTCAACATGGAAGATCATGTTGTAGACGAGCTGTATGACATGGAGACGATCGCAGCAGACGATGTCCTGCATGCAGATGATAAACAAAATGAAGCGATACTCGCGGTTGCGGAAGCTGTTCGCGATAATATAGAGGAAAAACGAGATGAAGCGGAACATATTCCGATGATTGATATAGACGAACCGTCTAGCGATGAAACGGTAGCGGAAGAAGCGAGTGAACCATTGCGTATGCTTCCAAAACCATTCATGAAAAATTTACTTGTTTCTTTATACGCGATGCGTCCGATGATGTCGGACGAGCAGTACGAGCAACTTATTTCTAGGCACTTATATTCTCAATTGCATGAACAAGATTATTATACGTTTGCGAATGTGCTAATTGAGCATTATGTTGCTTCAAAGCAATATGAAAAGCTATATCATTTCGCCAAACAATTGTACGGGCAATATGGGCTTTATCCAATCATTCAACAACAATTAGCACATATGATTCATTACGCTGAACAAAAAATGGGGTGGAAAAAATGAAAAGCAGTACACAAGTTATTGGTCTTCCGGTCATTAGCATTCAAAATGGTGTTCAACTCGGACAAGTGAAGTCGCTCGTGGTAAACCCAGAAAAAGGAACTGTTGACTTTTTCGTCTTGGATCAGGAAAATGAAAAAATTAGTACGAAAGCCATTTCGTTTCGTCATGTCATTGGAATAGGTGAATTTGCCTTGACAGTAGAAGATGAAGGAGTTGTTTTAAAATTAGATGTTATTCCGATTGCAAATGAATTTGTCAATAAAAATATATTGATTAAACAAGCGAAAGTAATGACAAGAAAAGGACAATTGCTTGGAGAGGCGATAGAGTTTTATATTGATGAAGAAACAGGGCAAATTACAGGCATTGAAGTGCAAATCGGATCAGATGTTCGTATCGTTCGTGCGGACCACGTTATTACATACGGGAAAGAGTTGTTAATCGTTCATGAAAACGCCCAACATGAACTTGTCTCCAATGTTGATGCGTTGCTGTCTCTAAAAGAAGAACAAGTGGATTCGCCCGTTCAACATGTTGCTCCAAAAACATTAGATCATGAGCTAGATGAACTGCGGCAAAAGCAAATGGAGATGTTAACAGGAAAACGACTGTTAAAAGATATTGTTGATGCAAACGGTCAAGTGTTAATTCCGAAAGATACGGTGTTAACGAGAGAACATGTGATTCGTGCGCAAGAAGAAGGGCCAGATGTTGTGATTGAGCTCTCCATGAATGTCGAGTAAGGAGGCATACGTCATGCGCCAAACTGTTTCGTTCAAGCTATTTCTCACATTAGTCATTACCGTTTCATATTTACTTGCGAGCACAAAAGTGGCGACATGGGCGTACGAGTCGTTTGTTAGCGGAGACAAATTTGCTGAGGGGACGATGATTGGTCCGGTCGATGTGTCGAATCGTTCGTCCGATGAGGCGTATAAACAAGTGAACGAAAAAGTGAACGAGTGGAAGCAATCAGCAACGATGACGCTCATGCTAGAAGAAAAAGAAGCGATACTACAAACAAATGCGTTTACGTTTCATATTGAGGAGAGCATGAAGCAAGCAGTAAACGGGAAGCAAACCGCTCTCCTCGTGTCCGTTAATGAACAAGCGTTGCAAGATGTGATTTCTTCCATTAGCGCATTAAGCGATTGGATCGATGTTGAAAGGTTGAAAGCACAGTTAGAACAAGCGGCCGCTTCTCTTACATCTGCCCGATTATCGCTTAGTCAATACGTTCGAAAAGACATGCAACAACAAACGATATTGTCGCAAGCCGTTATTCCTTTACATGAAGAACTTCGTGTCATGTCACAAACAGCCATTGTCATTGAGCCAAAACAAATGTTTTCTGTTCTTGATTTTTTTAAAAAGCAAGGTATAGGATTATCTAAAGAAGCGCTGACGTTATTTGCCTCCGCATTATACGAGGCGATTGTACCGACAAATTTTGAAGTGATTGAACGGCATACAAGCATGACGTTGCCTGATGGGGGAAAAGCAGGGTTTGAAGCGGCTGTGGAACAAAATAAAAAAGACTTTATGTTTTTTAACCCAAATGATCAATCGTATACGATCGAAGTAAGAGCGGAAGATGGACAAATGAAAGTTGCCTTAGTGGGCATTCCGTTTATTTACCAATATGCAGTCAAAACAGATCCAATTGAATATTATGATCCGAAAACGATTGTGCAATATAGTGCGTTACTGAAGCCAAACGAAAAACGAATAAAAGAAGAAGGAAAAAAAGGAATGCTCGTTCGTTTACATAAAGAAGTGTACGATCGCAATGGGGCGTTTATCGAGAAGGTGCTCGTTTCGGAAGATTTTTATCCGCCTGTTCATCGCGTTGAATTGCGCGGATTGCAATCGGGGGGAAATAACGGTATACCGAATGACACCCCTTCAACACAGTCGCCACAACAAGATGACGTTTGGGGAAATGAAAATGAGCAAATAAAAGGAAATGAGGATGATGCCTCATGAAAAAGCAAGAACGAAAACGATTAGGTGATTTGTTAATTGAAGCGGGCCTTATTACGAAAGAACAGCTTGAAGAGACGTTAAAGGAAAAAGCGCCGGGGCAAAAGCTAGGCGATGCGTTATTACAAAGAGGATATATTACAGAGCAACAACTCATTGAAGTGTTAGAATTTCAGCTGGGCATTCCACACGTTAGTTTATATCGTTATCCGATCGATCCGAAGTTGACGAATCTTGTATCAAAAGAATTTGCGAAACGAAATATGCTTATCCCTTTAAAACGAGAAGGGGATCGATTGTTTGTCGCCATGGCTGACCCGATGGACTTTTTCGCGATTGATGATTTACGTTTGTCGACCGGGTTTCATATTGAAGTCGCCATCGCGTCAAAAGACGATATTTTAAGAGCAATTAATAAATATTACGATATGGACGATTCCGTTGAAGAGTTTTTAAACATTATACCGACACAAGAGCCGCGTGAACAAGAGAACATTGTCGAAGATGATTCGCCGATCGTTCGCCTTGTCAATCAAATATTACAAATGGCTGTTGAACAGCGAGCGAGCGATATTCATATTGATCCACAAGAGACGAAAATCGTCGTTCGCTATCGCGTTGATGGCATTTTGCGAACGGAACGGGCATTGCCAAAACATATGCAAGGAATGTTGACGGCGCGCATTAAAATTTTAGCGAATATGGATATTACGGAACATCGTGTCCCACAAGATGGACGTATAAAAATGAATATTGATTTTCATCCTGTCGATTTGCGTGTATCAACATTGCCGACCATCTATGGAGAAAAAATCGTTATGCGCGTCCTCGATTTAGGGGCGGCATTAAATGATTTAAATAAGCTTGGCTTTAATAAAGTAAACTTGCAACGGTTTATTCAGCTCATTGAACAGCCGACAGGCATCGTGTTAATTACAGGACCAACTGGTTCAGGGAAATCATCGACGCTTTATGCAGCGTTAAACCGTTTAAACGGGGAACATGTGAACATTATTACAATTGAAGATCCAGTTGAGTATCAGCTTGAAGGAGTCAACCAAATTCAAGTCAATCCAAATGTCGGGATGACATTTGCGGAAGGGTTGCGCTCCATTTTACGTCAAGACCCGAACATTATTATGGTAGGGGAAATTCGCGACCGCGAAACGGCGGAAATAGCTATTCGTGCGTCGTTAACAGGCCATTTAGTGTTAAGCACGCTGCATACGAATGATGCTTTAAGCACAGTTGCACGTCTGATCGATATGGGCGTTGAGCCGTTTTTAGTTGCCACATCGTTATCTGGTGTTGTGTCGCAGCGTCTCGTGCGCCGCGTTTGTCGGGACTGCCAAGAAGAACATGAACCGACGAAGCGAGAGGCGGACATTTTTGCCCGCCGTGGTTTGAAAATTGAAAAAGTGATGCGCGGTCGTGGCTGCCCAACGTGCAACATGACAGGGTATAAAGGGCGCATCGCGCTGCATGAATTAATGGTCATGTCTGATGAGATGAGGAAAGTCATTTTAAATGGTGAACCGCTTTCGAAATTGCGTGAAATAGCGATAAAAAATAAAATGATTTTTTTAATTGATGACGGATTGTTAAAAGTGAAACAAGGGCTGACGACAACAGAAGAAGTGTTGCGTGTAAGCATTGTATAAGGTGATGAGCATGAAACAAAAAGTAGATGCGATGTTACGTGCTGCCTTTGAATTAAAGGCGTCCGATATTCACGTAACGGTCGGTATTCCTCCTATTTTTCGCATAAACGGCGATTTGAAACGTTACGGTCAAGAAACGTTGTCACCAGCAGATACGGAGCAAATGGCGAAAGCGATCGTCCCTGAAAAGCTTTGGCCATACGTCGAAGAGAATGGCGAGGTAGATTTATCTTATAGCCTTCCAGGTGTTTCACGTTTTCGTGTGAACGTATTTAAACAACGGGGATGTATATCGCTAGCCATTCGTATCGTACCGACGAAAATTCCAACGCTTGATGAACTGCAATTGCCGGACGTATTAAAAAAGATGGTGACGAAACCACAAGGGCTCATTCTCGTCACGGGGCCGACAGGGAGCGGAAAATCGACGACGTTAGCCGCGATGATCGATTATATGAACAAGACGATGCGCAAACATATTATTACGCTTGAAGATCCGATTGAATATGTGCATAAGCATGGCAGTTGCATCATTGATCAGCGCGAAGTCGGAACGGATACGAACAGCTTTGCAAACGGGTTGCGCGCTGCTCTTCGCCAAGACCCTGATGTCATTTTAGTCGGGGAAATGCGCGATTTAGAAACGATTCAAACGGCAGTGACTGCTGCTGAAACGGGGCATCTTGTATTCGGAACGCTTCATACGTCAAGCGCACCAGCAACGATTGACCGAATCATTGATGTGTTCCCTCCTGAGCAGCAAGGACAAATTCGTATTCAATTAGCGACCGTTTTAGTTTCAATTATTTCGCAAAGATTATTTCCGCGCGCCCAAAACAACGGGCGGATTGCCGCGACGGAAATTTTAATCAACAATGCAGCAGTTGCTAATTTAATTCGCAACGGAAAAATACATCAAATTCCGAGCATCATGCAGACGAGCCGAGCGCTCGGTATGCATACGCTTGAAACGAGTATGAAAGAGCTTGTTCAGCAAGGTTTGATCGCTAAAGAAGTCGTTGCACCGTACTTGCAGGAAGGATGAGAATGATGGCGCAATTTCGCTATGAAGCGCGCGATGTGCGCGGACGAGTAAAAAAAGGGACGATCGTCGCTCCATCGCGGCGAGATGTCATCATGAAGCTGCGTGAGCAACGGTTAAAAGTCATTGACGTACAAGAAGTGCCGCAAACGTTGTTAACAAAAGAAATTACGATCGGCAACCCTGTGAAGCTGCAACATTTCGTTATTTACTTGCGCCAATTTGCTACGCTGCTAAAAGCGGGGGTAACGATCGTTGACGCTACGCGCATTTTAGCTGAGCAAACGGAAAGTAAAGCGCTAAAAAAATCGTTGTTGCGCATCGAAGAGCAACTACGAAGCGGACAATCGTTATCTGTAGCGATGACGAACGATTCGAAAATTTTTCCTCCGCTCGTTATTAATATGATTCGAGCAGGAGAGGCGAGCGGGAGTATCGATGAAACGCTAGACCGATTAGCTGATCATTTTGAAAAAGTGCACCGCACGCGGCAAAAAATTGTTTCCGCCCTAGCGTATCCGATTGTTGTCGGCATCATTGCTGTGATTGTTGTCATCTTTTTACTCGTCGGTGTCGTTCCGACGTTTGTTTCAATGTTTGCAGATTTTGGTGCGGAGTTGCCGAGCATTACGAAGTTTGTGTTACGTGCAAGCGAAATGATGCAAGCGTACTGGTGGGGCGTTCTTCTTTTGTTGCTTAGCATGTATGGAGTACTGCTGCTGCTGAAAAGGCAAAAAAAGACGAAATATTATTTAGACGTCATCGTGCTCCGCATGCCCATTTTCGGTGGAATGATGCAAAAGGCGGTACTTGCTCGCATGACGCGCACGTTAAGCTCGTTATTTTCCAGCGCTGTGCCTATTTTACAGGCGCTTGCGATCGTTGAAGAGGTTGTGGAAAATGAAGTCATTGCCCGCGTTATTCGCACATCTCGTGATGCGCTCGAGCGTGGGGAATCGTTGACCGAGCCGATGAAGCGGCATTGGGCGTTCCCCCCTCTTGTGACACAAATGATTGCAATCGGAGAGCAAACAGGCTCGCTCGATGCGATGCTTGCGAAAGTTGCCGACTTTTATGAAGCGGAAGTCGAAGCGTCTACCGATCGCTTAAAATCGCTTATTGAACCGCTTATGATCGTCTTGCTTGCCGGCGTTGTCGGGACGATTGTCACATCTATTCTAGTTCCAATGTTTGATATATTTAATCATATCCAACAATAAAAAAATCTAAAAATAGTACTTTTCAACTAGATTGTAATATTGTAAAATAATTCACGAATATAAAAAAAATGTGAAGGAGTGGTTTAAAATTGTTTAAGAAAATCATTCGAAATGAGAAAGGTTTGACTTTGATTGAATTGCTGGCAGTCATCGTAATCTTGGGGATTATCGCAGCCATTGCGATTCCGAGTATCGGTGGGCTAATTGAAAACTCTAGAAAAGATGCTCATATTGCTAATGCGCAGCAAATGGTAAATGCAGCCCGCTTGGCATATACGGCAGATAGCACGAAAACGGAGTATACTTTGAAATATTTAGAGGATAAAAAATATTTAGAACCAGTTAAAAAACCAGGTGGCGGTCAGTATGATAAAGATATTTCAAAAGTTGTTCTAGATCAGGGGGTATGGAAAGTGACATTAAAGTCGGGGAATACAACCCACATCGACGGTAAAGATCCAGGTACACTTAAAAGAGATGATGTCGAATTATAACGTTAGCATTTACCCTCGGTCTTTTCCTTGGGTCGTTTTATAATGTTGTCGGGCTAAGGGTGCCGAGAGGGGAGTCGATTGTTGCTCCGCGTTCGTATTGTCCGTCTTGTAAGCGAACGTTGACGGCGTTGGAGTTAATTCCGGTCGTTTCGTATGTGTTACAAAAAGGGAAATGTCGCGCGTGTTCGGCGCGCATTTCCTTTGTTTACCCATTTGTTGAGTTGTCCACGGCGATGTTGTTTACGCTTGCCCCACTTTTTGTCGGCTGGTCAGCAGAAATCGTCGTTAGTTGGACGCTCATTTCTTTATTCGCTATCGTTTTCGTTTCAGATGTGCACTATATGGTTATTCCGAATCGTATTTTGTTGTTTTTTGTCCCACTTCTTCTCATTGAGCGTATATCGCTTGCCCCGCTGACACCGTGGTGGGATAGTTTATTAGGTAGCATTGTTGGATTTTTGATGTTATTTATTATCGCGCTCATAAGCAAAGGCGGGATGGGTGGAGGCGACATTAAACTATTTGCTGTCATCGGCTTAGCGCTTGGAGCAAAATTAACGATTCTCGCGTTTTTTTTATCGACGTTCGTTGGGACGATATTCGGTTTGATAGGGATGGCGATCGGGCGCGTGAAACGCGGCGAGCCGATGCCGTTTGGTCCAGCGATTGCTGTCGGAACAATGATCGCTTACTTTTTTGGTGACACTATGATCGAGGCATACGTCAATGTTATGATGTAAGGAGAACGAGCTTATGCGGCTTTTTTCGATGAAAAACAGAGTTGGCAATATCGTTATCAAAGATCATGTCATTCGCTACGTTGAACTGAAACAAAAGCAACCGCTCGTCTTGCATACGTGTGAAGAATGGCCGCTTCCGGAAGGGATTGTGCGCGACGGAAAAATTGTTGATGAAGAACAGCTTACTCAAGTGCTAGAGCAATGCGTGGACGAATGGAAAATAAAACATCGCCGCGTTCGTTTTCTCGTTCCTGATCCGCTCGTCGTCATTCGAAAAATATCATTGCCAAAAGACGTGGACGTCGAAGATATACGCAGTTATTTATTTATGGAAATTGGCGCGACCATTCCGCTTCCATTTGAAAACGCAGTATTTGACTATGCTGTTCTTGAAAAAACGAAAGAAGCGCTACATGTGTTGTTATTTGCTGCTCCAGAAGCGCACGTTTTGCAATATGCTGAACTGTTCGAGTCGGTCAAGTTAAAGCCAGTCGAAGCAGATGTTTCCCCACTCAGTTTGTATCGTCTGTTTTATGCATTTGATTTAGCGAACGATGTGGATCATTTTTTATTTGTCCAATTTGATTTATCATCGTTGAACGTTAGCGTATTCCACAAGCATCGTCCGATGTTTACACGACAGCTTGCTTTTGATTCACAATGGACATCATGGGAAAAAACGAACAAAGGATGGAAGTGGTTAAACGAAGGTGGGTCGGAGTGGCAGCTTGAAGACATATATAAAGAGTTAGAGCGCGTCATGAATTTTTATCGCTTTTCATTGCAGCGTGATGAAGCGCAAATTACGCGCGTTGTCGTCACCGGCGATCATCCGCTCGTTCATACGTTTTCCCATATGTTAAACGAACGTCTTGATGTCGCTATTGAAACATTGACGTTGCCGCTTTCGATCGACCCTGCTTACTATTTGCCAATCGGACTCGGATTAAAAGAGGGTAATGGACATGTTAGTAGAAATTAATTTATTGCCGAAGCGAGAACGAAAATCCCGCCTTCTCCCGCTTTTATTGATCGTTGCGGCCGTGTTGTTGCTTGTGGGCGCGACAACGTTTTATTTCGTCATTCAACACATGGAACAGCAAATATCGCAATTAAAAGCGGAACTTGATCAAACGAAGGCGTTGCGAATCGCGGAAGAGGAAAAACAGACGACACGGACGGATGGATCGGTTGGCGCACAGTTGCAAGAAGCGATTCAATGGGCGGAACAATATCCGCTTCATACCGTTCTTCTTTTGCGCGAACTGATTGAACGACTGCCTGAACGGGGATTTTTAATGAACGTGTCGTATGATCGAGATGGTGCCATTCAGTTGACCGTTCAATTTGATACGCCGCGGGAAAGCGCTGCTTATTTACAAGCGTTAAAAGAAGCATCGTTTATTGCTGATGTGAAATTAACGAGCTTAACTGCAACGGAAGGAAAATCAGAAGAAGGCACGATGCCTAGGTACGTCGGACAATTTTCCGTTCAATTGAACATGGAGGAATGGAAAAAACAACAAGGGGGGAGAACATGAGGAAAGGTGTCATCGTCAGTCTCTCTCTCTTGTTAGTTGCATTGCTGTCATTTGCGCTTTATATATACGTGTACAAACCGCTTGATGATCGGAGAGAGCAATTAAAAAACGAATTACAAACGGAAAAAAAGTTGCTCCAAGCATTGCAAAGTAAACAAACGTCAGATGAGTTGCGCGTCAGCATTGTGGAATTGCAAAAACGCGTTCCTGTTCAACCGTTTGTTGAACAATTTTTATTAGAAATTGAAAAAGCAGAAGCGGTATCAAATAGCATCGTGCTGTCGCTTTCACTTCAAGAGGGCGAACAAGTCGAAGGAGCCCCAACTCCTATTCAAAAATTGACGGTCAGCATGTCTGTTCGTTCCCCTTCGTACTTTGCACTTGAACAATTCATCGACGTACTAGAGCGATCGAAGCGCATCATTTCGGTTGATTCTCTATCGTTTACAGGGTATGAAGAATGGACGACAGTGATGGATGAAGTGCCTGAGCTTTCTTATTCCCTTACTGTTTCAACGTTTTATGCACCAGAATTGCGTCAATGGATTGAGCAATTGCCACCGCTTGACTTACCACAACCGAGTGAGAAGCGAAATCCATTTCCTTCACTAACGGAGCAATAAAGGAGGCAGCGGTGGAATGCAAGATGAGCGTGGTATGACGTTAATCGAACTGTTAGCTGTCGTTGTTATTTTAACGATTGTCATGATGATTGCGACCGTATCGGTCGTGGAAGTCATAAAAAAATCGCGCGATCGGGCGTTTGTCGCGACTGCGTATACGCTTTATGAAGCAGCGCGTCTTCATGTCGGCGCGCAAAAAGCAGAGTTTTTAGCGCCGAACGAAAGCGAAATATTAACGTATGAACAATTAGCGAACGATGGCGTCATCGAAGTAATGATTGACCCATATACATCAAAGCATTTGCCGCCGAGCAATGATTCGTACGTCATCGTAACAAAACAAAGCGATGGCCACATTCGCTATGCTGTTTGTTTAAGAGGGGAAATGAAGCAAATTTGTAAAGAAAACGGTGTGCCTGTCGATCAATTGTCGGTAGATGACATTCAAAATCGATAGTGCGAAATTTGACGAAAACCTTCCGCAACGAGACGACAAATGTCTCGTTCTTTTTTTCTTTTTTTATGTTACGATGGGCGAAGAATGACAGCGGGAGGGAGAAAAAATGGACAAGCCAGCGAAAAAAGAAATTATTATTAAGGTGAACGGAAAAGAACAACCGTATACGACAGCCACGAGCGCGTTACCGGAATGGTCAAATCAAGAGGAACATGAATTGATCGGGTTTGACGAAAAAAAGAGTAAACGATATAAAACATCGCCTTGGCGCTCGTTTTTGCTAGCGATTGCTTTAGCTGTCGTTCTTGGGACAAGCTTTGGTTTATTTGTATTGACGATCATTCCGACAACAGAAAGTGCTTCTTCGACCGTCACATTGCAGCAGGAACAAAAGGAAGAAGGCTCAGTTGCGCAACGAACAGAGACGGTTTTTGTCATTCAAGGTGGAGTGTTTCAAAACGATGAAGCAGCAAAGGCATATGTGCAAAAAATAAAGGCGCAACATCGTCCGAGCGTAACGGTTGGCACACAGCCGGTTTACGTATTTTTAGGAATGGCGCTTACGAAAGAAGAAGCGAAACAACTCGCAAGTTTATATGAGCCGCTCGGAATAGAAACGTATGTGAAACCTTGGGATGTATCGTTGAATGAAAAAGAGAAAGAACCGTTTGTTCAAATCGTTTCTGCCATCGCTTCATTATTGAATGGGGAGCAACTTGCAAACGAACTGTGGGTGAAACTGCAATCGTATTCGCTTCATAACGAACAAATGAAAAAGGCGTATGAAGCGCTCCGCACGTTCCAACAGACAAAAGATGACGCGCAACTATGGATAGCCCAACAACATATATTAAACATGTTACAATAAAGAAGCACGTTGCTTCTTTTTTTTCTTTGTCGAACCATTGTTTATTGTGTATAAATTTGGTACGATACAAGTGTATCTTCCTTGAAACAAACGCTCATGACAGAAAGGTGATGACGATGCAACTTGTGTTAGCTTCTAGTTCTCCTCGTCGAAAACAACTACTTCGTATGCTTGGACTTCCGTTTGACATCCTCGTCAGCGATGTCGATGAATCATTCGACGACAACTTATCCCCAAGTGAAATTGTGCAACAGCTTGCGTATAAAAAAGCGTATGCGGTATCGCAACAAGTAAGCGATGCGTGCGTCATCGGTGCTGATACGATCGTTGTATGCGAAGGAGAAGTGCTTGGAAAGCCAGCGAGCGAACAAGACGCCTTTCGCATGTTAAAACGTTTATCGGGGATGATGCATGAAGTATGGACAGGAGTGGCGATTTGTACGGAAAACTCATGCGTCACATTTGCTGAAAAAACGGACGTTACATTTTGGCCGCTTTCAGATGAAGACATTTGGGCGTATATTGCGACAAAAGAGCCGCTTGACAAAGCGGGGGCATACGGCATTCAACAACGCGGAGCGCTTTTCGTTCAAAAAATTGATGGAGATTATTTTTCCGTTGTTGGTTTGCCGATCGCTAGGCTTGCCCGTGAATTAAAAAAATTCGGATTTTACCCATTTCGTTAAAAAACGGTTAAAATAGAGGGGGGAACGTATGCTTATTCGTCATGTTCCGCCCGATGACCGTCCGCGTGAACGCTTGCTTTCCGAAGGACCGCAAAGCTTATCAAATCAAGAATTGTTGGCGATTTTGCTTCGCACGGGGACGAAGCAATATTCCGTTCTCACGCTTGCACAACATTTACTCACCCATTTTGAAGGACTTCGTCAGCTAAAAGATGCGACTATCGAAGAAATGACAAGCATTAAAGGAATTGGGAAAACAAAAGCCATTCAAATTATTGCTGCGCTTGAGCTTGGTCGGCGCGTACACCAAATGCAATATGACGATCGCTACGTTATTCGCTCTCCGGAAGACGGTGCGCGGTATGTCATGGAAGATATGCGTTTTTTAAGTCAAGAACATTTCGTTGTAGTGTATTTTTCATAAACACAAAAATTAATAAAAGAAAACCTCTTTTATTTTCACGTTTATTCCTTGTTTATCGAATTCTATCCCGTCGACGAAATTGTTCATAAACTCCCTTTTTTCTAAAGCTGTGAGAGTGTTCCAATTGAGCAAAAAGTTTGTTGCGATTGCTTTTATTGATTCTATGTCATGTTTTTTGTTTTTCGTTTCGTCAATCTCGACATTTTTCAATACCTCCTGTATTTCAGCCATAGCCCTTTTTGTTTCCCTCATTCGCTCTGTGAATTCCCCGTCACTAATTAAGTCAGCCGCCCAAGCCTTCTGATATTTTTCGCGTTGTCTCTCGATTTGACGAATCCGTTCTTTCAGAGCTTCCAGCTCCTTTTCTTTCTCATCTTCAACTACTGTCGGAACAACGTGGAAACGCATGTTTGAAAAGTATTCGATGAGTCCTTTTTCAACACGCTTTTCACTCACGTTTATCGCTTTTCTTTTGTTCAAAGCACAAGATTGACAGCGATAATGATTTGTTTCTGTGTACGCCTTGTCTTTTTTTCTAAAATATACTGACCTCTCTGATGCCAGCCTGTTTTTACAGTTCGGACATATTAACTTACCTTGAAAAATAAATATGCTACTTGTATTACGTTTTTTGAAATTTTTCCTGCCGTGAAGTATGTTCTGAATCTTTTCAAATTCCTCTTTTGTTATTATGCCCTCGTGCGTATTTTCGATGATCTCGTCGCGCCATTTGATAGCACCATACAACGCTGGGTTTTTAACGATATCCATTATTGTTGCTATGTGCCATTTATACCCTCGTATAGGTGGTATTCCGCTGTTATTCATGTAGTCAGATATTTGACGAATGGAATACCCATCAAAAATCTTTTTTATTATATCAAGCACAATTTTCTTTTCGTTTTCGTTGATAATTAGTTTATCGTCCTGCGTTTTATCAAAGCCAAACGGGGCTTTTGCGCTATAAAAACCTTGCCTCGCCTTTTCAATTTGCCCCATTCGAACACGTTCCCCTAAATTTTCCCTTTCCCATTGTGCCATTGCCGCAACTAGAGTGATGAATAACCGTCCAATAGCCGTGCTGGTGTCATATACTTCTGTCGCTGATTTAAACTTACAACCGTGCTGTTCGAATATTTCTAACAGCTTGTACAAATCTGTAACTGATCGAACAAGCCTATCCAAACGATAAACAAGTACAGTATCGATAGCCCCTTCTTTAATGTGTTTAATCATTTCTTTGAGTTGTGGACGGTCAAGGTTTTTTGCTGATACCCCTTCATCGATGTAAAACCGATAGTCGTACCAGTCGTGCACTTTACAATACGCAATTAATTTTTCACGCTGAGCCGATATCGAATATCCTTCCCGTGCTTGTTCTTCCGTTGATACTCGTATATATAGAGCGACAGCCATTTATTATCCCTCCTATAAAAACAGGCGGGAGCGACCCGCCTATCTAAATCTTTAGCGCTAAAAATTTAGAATAACTTTTTTCAATTTCCCGATAATCCTTACATCCTTCATGTCATTTCTTTTAAGGATGATAGGCTTGTACATCGGATTTTCACTTTGTAGAATAATAGTATCTTCTGTTTTATATACTCTTTTCAATACTGCCTCGCCGTCGATCAGCACGGCGGCAATCTCACCATTGTCTACATCATTTTGGCGTCGTATCAAAAGAAGTGCGCCGTCTGTAATGTGAGCGTTTATCATGCTGTCTCCACGAGCTTCGAGAAAAAAATACTCACCGCCGTTCAACCAACTGCTCGGTACTTCTTCATAACCCTTTATTTCTTCATAAGCAATAACACCATCCCCACAACTAATAGATCCTATTATAGGAAGTCTGGAGAATTCTGTGCAGATATATTGGGCTGGCTCCTTCCTAACTTCTTGTATTGTTTTAAAGTCCTCGAAGAAATAACTAATTGGGACATCGAACATTTCTGACATAATGGCTATTTTATCCATTAAAGGACGATTCTCATTACGCTCCCAAGCGGAGACGGCAGTAGGTGCTACATTTAGTTTTTTAGCCAAGTCCGCTTGTGTCATGCGATTTTTCTTCCGTAACTCCTTTATTTTGTTTCCTAATCGCATTTTCAATCACCTCCTTTCTAACAATATTATAAAGCAATACTGTAATTTTGTACAGTACAGCTTTATTAAGTGTGAAAAAAACGATAAAAAAATACATAATTTCTGAAAAAAACTATTGCAATTACAGAAAATCTGTAGTAAATTATTAGACAAGAGGAGGTGGTAATCAATATGAAATACACAATTGCTCAAGCGAGAGCGTTAGCTAGTTTATCACAGAAAGAGATGGCGAAAAGGTTAGGGGTGTGCGAAAAAACCTACATCGACTACGAGAAGTATAGAAAGATTTTTCGGATGGATATGGCGTACAAATTCTCAAAAATCACAGGAATAGAAATGGATCAGATAATTTTTTTTGATAAAGATGTACAGAAAATCTGTAGTTAAGGGATGTGACACAATGAATCAACCTTCTGAACGCACGCAGAAAGCAATGATTGATTTTTTCATGAAAACATCCGTGCCGCGTATTCTAGCTGCTATCGATCGTGGGGAGATGACATGGGAAGAAGCAACTGGGAAGAAGGAGGTGACAGCAAATGACACTGCCAAGCGCGTATGATTTCAATTCACTTGAAGCCGCTATCGCCTTCTACACACGGAAGGTTGCGGAAGTAGCGAAAAACCGCGATCGGAGCATGCACGACGAACTCATGCGGTTCAAACGGGAACTGCATGAGCGCATTGACAGGGAGTATGATCCGGCTGCCCTCTAGGGCTTCTTTTCGGAAGAAAATTGGACAAGCAGAGGAGGGAGAA